>JABLTI010000078.1 GCA_013166835.1 Promethearchaeati archaeon
TATCAGATGAAACAGAATTTTCCACTAGCGCAAGAAACTTTTGAGCAAATTATCAAAATTGATAAGAATGATTTTCCATCTTGGAACAACCTTGGGAATGTTCACTTAGCAAAGAAAGAATACAAGAAAGCGATTAAATGTTATGAAAAGGCGCTTAAGATTCAACCAAATTATTATCTCTCAATGCACAACATTGGAAATGCATATGGGAACATGGGAGATTTCAAAAAAGCAATAGAGTATTTCGAAGAAGCATTGAAAGTAAAACCTGATTTCCTACCATCCTTAAGCTATATTGCTTTAGCATATACGAACTTGAATAATTATGATAAGGTAGTTGAATACCAGAAGAAAATGCTGGAAATAACACCAGACGATATAAAAATTACCTTTGGATTAGGATTTTCATATTTAAGGATGGGCAAATACAAGGAATCAATTATTGAATATGAGAAAGTGCTTGAAAGTGATCCTAAAAACATGGATGCCTTGTTTAATATTGCCCTAGCGTATTCACACTTGAAAGAATTTGCAAAAGCAATTAGTCACTTTGAAACTGTTCTTGAAAACAATCCAAAGGATTACGAAGTTTTAGCAAGGATAGGAAAATGTTATTTTGACTCAGGTAATTTCGAGCAAGCTGTTGATTATTATCAAAAATGTTTAGATATTCAACCAGATTTAGTGGTTGTTTTGGTAGATATAGCTATTGCTTATTTTAATTTGAATAAGAAAGAAGAAGCACTCAAAAACTATCAAAAAGCTTGGGAATTAGAACCGAAGAATCTTACATTCATTTTTGATATTGGAAGAATCTATATTGAGATGAATGAACTAGATAAAGCAATTCACATGTACAAACAAGCTTTGGAAATCGATGAAAAGTATGAACTTGCATGGTCTCAAATAGCTTACTTGTACATGAAAACTAAAAATTACGAGGAAGCTTTGCTTTATAGTGAAAAATCAATTGAATTAAATCCTAATAACTATAATGTCTACAATAATCTTGGGTATGTCTACTTAGGAATGGATGATCTCGAGAAAGCAATAGAGTGTTGGGAAAAATCTCTGGAATTAAATCCAGAATATGCATATGCTTGGCATTCTTTAGGTGAAGGATATGAAAAGAAAGAGGAACTAGAAAAAGCATTAAAGTTTTACATGAAAGCTTTGTCTATACATCCTGAAACTCAAATTTTCATTGATTCAGTAAAGCTACTTTATGAAAAACTTGGGAAAGAATACAATCTAAAATTAGTGCAAAAAGAAGCAGAAAAATTGAAGGGCAAAAAGATGGATCCCAAGAATCCCTGAATTAAAGACTATATTTTTTCTGAGTGATCATTGCCTATTTTTCTTAATATATCTATAAAAGAAGAAGGTAGCAACAGGGATAATTATTAGCATAATGTAATAATTATTTGGAGAAAAGCCCATTTTTATTTGAACAATATCTGATACTGGTCCCCAAAACACGCTGCTTGGTTCTGAATTCATCGTTCTGAATCGACATCTAAAATAGTATTCATGCCCACTCAATTGACTCACATCGAATTCTTCTATAAACCAGGTATTTGTAATATTATCCCATTCCAAATCTCCAGTATAAATTGTAGTGGCACCATCAAAATAGAATAGCTGCCATTTAGCTTGTCTTTGATCACTGCCATATACATACTTTTCAGATATTTGATGATTGTTTAGTTGTATATTTTGGTAATCTTGCACAGCAGTGATTGCTGAGGCTCCTAAAGTATTACTTTTTTCGAAATAATGAATTTGAGGTTTTGAGCTTGACAGAATATGGTTTCTTGTTTTGAATAAATGAATCCCATTATGACGAGCATAATTGTAATAATATACTGAATATGGTGTCTCATATTCTGTTCCAATTGGCAAATTCGAAAGATTAAATTTAATCACAATAAAACACTCAACAAATTCAGTTGTTAAAACCCACCCGATATCCATATTTGTTGCAGACCAAGTTTTAGTTTGATTATTAAATTCAAGTTGTCCATGAACAGGATTACCTTGTGTATCTATCACAGGAACTCCAAAGACATAATTTGGATAAATAATATCATAACTTCCATAATACAATATCCATTCAGCTAAGTTCACATTAGAATCATTTACTATTTCATAACCAGGATTATTTTCTAGTGCTGGAGTTGCATCAGAAATATTTACACTAAATGCATCAGATAGATATTCATAATGGAAATCCGGAAATGTCATGTTAAAGAAATTAAAATGAAAAATCTCCGAAGTTAGATTACTCCAAATATAAGAAGACTTTGTAGTTTGGAAGCAATAAATAAGACTGTGTGTGGTATTAAATGCCATTCCATTCGTCAAGGATTTTGGATAAAACCATTTCTTTGAAACATTATTATACACAAATTGATTGTTTTCCTCAGACATAGATATAATTAATGATGTTTGATCATAGTATAAGTAATAAAATTCTGCTTTTGATGTGTTTTCTTCTGTTAAAATATTGGTGCTTGAATTATCAGAAAAAGTAACTTCAAATTCCGGGATTTCAATTTGTCCATCGGAATCATAAAACGTGAAGCTTGGATCTGGTAAACTTATGTACTGTAAATTTGCTTCAATAATTGCTGCGTTTATACTGGAATAAATTGCTTCTACAGAATATTCCAAACAAGTTTCAACATCATCATGATATGAACTAATCCATTGATTCGCATGAAGAATCGAGTCATTAAAATTATCACCTAAACCTTGAGCAACTGGATGAATATTTTTAGCTAGATTTATTGTGGCATTGTATGCATCTTCATCCGCTACAATTGCAGGTTCTAGATTGAAATAATCATTCTTTATGTTTGTATAATTAAGAAATCTAAAATTGATTTCTATTTGTGGTAAACTATTAATCACATTTCCCCTTTCGATTGCTAATTCAAAATCTGTCCAATTCTCTTGACTTAGCGTCCCCCACAAGGTTTCATCCCAAATTGATCCCCAAACACCTGCTTGAGAAATGTAATGACTAAGAGCTCCAGCATAAAATGCTGCTAAGGAATAATTGGGATGTATCTTCTTCAATTCAAGAACGAGTTTAATGTATTCTTCACTTGCTCTTAAAGCAAGGGAATCATTAGTAACACTCGTTCCTAAAACATCGAGATATAACACATAACTATTGATGTCTCCATAATCATTACTGTCTAATCCATGTTGAATGCAGGCTTCATCATTCAGTGCTGCTTCTACTCCCTGCCAAAAACTCAAGTAGTTAATAGTTATCCATTGAATTTGGGCATCAAGGAATAATTTGATAGCTTCAATAGCCAACCACTGATGAGTAGAGAAAGATGGATTTGTTGCTAATTGAGGATTCTCCGTAATCTCAGCAAACCAACTTTTCGAGTTTTGAGGGAATGCAACTACAAATAATGATAAGAGTATGCAAAATTTGATTATCCTAAAATCTCTCTTCAACACTTTTCCTCATCTATTATTAATAGGAGACAATTAGGTATAATGTTTTTTGTTGTTTTCTATAATAAAAAATTCCACAATTATTTCAAGACGGAAAAGAAAAAGAAAAGAGAATATGTCTATTATGTAATAGACATATCAAAAACTAAGAAATTATTATATTCATCTATGAATCCATTGAATGGATTATCATTTGAATCGCCAGGATAAGCCCAGAAGTCCGTTCCAATAAAACTCATCGTTCCATAACCAGCGACAAAGAGATACAATAATTCATCATCTAAGTCTGGGAATTCTGATTTTGACATATTGAATTCAAACATTCTGTGATCCTCAGAACACTTAACACTTGGTCCATATGACCATGCAATATCATAGTTTCCTTGAGATATAGTATTCTCAATTAACGTAGTTAGGTAAGTTGTTCGCATTCTTAGGGCTAAATAATCAATGTTTAATTCATATGCTGTTGGATGGGTTGCATTATAATTATTCCAACAATGAATTGTAAAATAGAACATCCCATTAGAAGCATTGACTCCAGAATGATCAAAATCAACACTACCACTTACTAATGTATCATTTGGAAAATTAATGGTATTCATATCACTTGTGAAATTAGCTTCATCTGTAAAATTCCCTGGCATGCCATCATGTTCTGCAACACCACAATAGAAATTCTCAGCTTTATTCAAATTCTCAGTATTATTTGCAGTTAAGTTTGAGGATATAACATAATTCAAACGCAAATCTAACAAATCTGCTAGAAAAGTTGTGATGTTTTGCTCTGGGAATTTCTCTGTTATATTTACGCCAAATTGTATGTCAACATAATCCCCAACATCCCAAGTTCCTTCAGGAGTTGTGTTGAATGATTCAAAAGTATAACTCTTATCATCATAATTGTACCAGAAGTCTAGATAATTCGAACTTGTGTTTCCATTAATTATTTCAATTGAATCGTATTCGGGAACAATTGGTATTTGATTATATGTTTGCGGAACAATCTCTGTTCCCAAGGAATAATCAAATGTTTTACTTTGATTGACATCATAATAGAGATATTCAAAACCATAATTTGTTAGGGCTTGAAATGCTAGGCGAGAATTCAATATATCTGGCATTCTATTTGCGAGAAAGTATGAAATCCATTCTCCATTCTTATTATTAGTGCGATCAGAACAAAGATCTAAAGCAATATAGTAGTTTTCTTCGTCTTCTCCTACACTCAGATAATTCCATCCATCGACGTTTTGCTTTCCTTCTATTGGATCTATCGCATTATCAACATCCAAATAAAATGGAATATTATAATAAGCTGCTCGTTTCCATTCCTTCTTCTCTATTATCCCATCAACAGTTGGTGTGATTGGTTTTGGGTTATTGGTAAATTGGAAATCATTTCCCCAAACAAACCCAAATATGAGAGAAGCACCGGAAACAATAACAATTAAAGATATAGCTAATCCTTTTTTCATTTTTTAATCACTAATTACTATAGAACACGAAAATACTAAAGGAATCTCTGAGTATGGTTGTCTTTACGTTGGGAAGGTTCAAATTAGGTTTCAATTATGTCCAATTCCATTTGGTTAGCAAATAAATTTAATAAAATAAGTACGCATGAAACGTTTTCTGGATTATATTTAGTTTTTTAACCATTTCTTCTCACAAATTTAATCGTTCTATTTAATATTCACTTTCATTATTGTTTAGTTATGAAGAGAAAAATTATCATAATTGTTCTTTCAGTAATCATACTTGCTGGAACCGGTACTGGGTTAGGGTTATATTTCTGGTTGAATCCACTTGGAGGAGTGAACGAACAACTAGAACCGGGGACTGTACTTTCTGATGGAAATTTTGTCGCAATTGATACATCACATTGGGGTACAGGAAAAGTTCAAATTGTGCAATTAGTGAATGGAAGTTTACAACTGCAATTTGATAGAGTTGAGATTGCAAATGGACCTGATTTGTATGTATATCTGTCAAATAAAACCTCATTTACAGGTATAGCTGATAGTCCTGGTCCTTACGTCGATTTAGGACAATTACCATATAATGAAGGCCGTTTTAGCATGGATATTCCAGGAAGTACAAACCTAACAGAAGTAAACTCAGTTCTAATTTGGTGCTTAGCATTTACAGTCGTATTTACCTATGCTTCACTAAGTTAATTAAAGAAATAAAAGAAAGAGATCTAGTACAATAGGTTTTGAGTAGATAAAAGAATGTGAAGAAATGAATCTTCACTTTTTATTTATTGACTAATTCTTCCCAACCAGTGAGATTGAATTGCAATCCAAGTTTTTCTTCATCCATACCTAAAGCTAAACCAATGTACTGAGAAAGATACATAGCAGGGAGTTTCACGTCCTTTCCTAAAACTTTTCCAGCAACATCTTGGGAAGCTCCCAATTGTTTGTGGCAGAAGGGACAAATATTCGCAATGCTATTGTAACCTCTTAGTTTCATGATTTCGACTTTTTCTCCTGAAACTTTAAGCGCTTTTTCCGCATCAACACCAATAGTTGTTGCAGAACAACAGTCAAGAAGTTCAGGATATGCAGGAGATTTTGCACCAAGGACTTCTAAAATCTCTTGGATGTGAGTTGGTTGTTCGTGATGATCAGGACGCTTAATGGTCTTGGGTCTAATAGCATGGCAACCGTAATGTGCTGCAGTAACAAATCCTTTAAGCTTCTTTTTTACGCTCTTCTGTATCTTCTCGAGACCAATGTCTTCATAGAGAATCTCAAGAATATTTCTTACGGGAAGAGAACCATCATAATGTAAGCCTTCTTTTGCTAAAGCTTCATTGATTAATTCAACTATATCCGGATGATGCTCTAATTCATGATCCAATTCACTTAATGAGAGATCGCAACCATTACAAATTGTTGCAATTGCTTCATAGCCTTGTTTCTTTGCTAATGCATGAACTCTGGCAGCTAAGAACGCCCACATAGAATGCTTTGTAGTTTTTATTGGTGTTCCACAACAGCTTTGATCTTCTATATCTTGAAAATCGATCCCATAATGTGTTAAAATTGCTCGAGAGCTTATCTCGTTTTCGTAACTATCAGCTTGAGAGGTACAACCTGTGAAGAAACCGTATTTCATTTTTCTTCCTCCGCTTTCTTTATTTCAAGTACTTGGTCAGCTCCTACTATTTTCAGAGCTTCCTGGAATTTTTCAGGATCTTTTATCCCTCTTGCTGGTAATTCTAAATCTTCTCTAGTGAGAAAATCGAAATCAGTTGTTTGCGCTTCTCGAGGTTGAATGATCGCTCCATTTGCTTTTACTGCTCGGATCATTTCTGTGAATACTTTTGGTGGAGCTATCCCACGATTAACAGCAATATTAGTTAGTGAACTGATGGTTTGTACTGGAGAGGTATTCATTGGGCATCTCGTTTGGCAAGTTAAACAATTCATACAATACCACAGAATGCCTGACTCTATTAGATCTTCAACAAAACCCATATGAGCTGCCACTTGGATTTTATGCGGTGCAAACCCTTCAAAGATTTTGTTTGCAGGACATCCATTTGTACATTTTATACAAGTATAGCAGTCCTCTGGTTTAGCTTCATCTGAGATAGCTTTTATTTTATTAGCTAGCTCTTTATCTCGAGAACTGTATTCGATAGTATCCAAGATTATTCCTCCAACTATTTATTTAGAGGGCTTGGTCCAAGCTCTCTGAGCTTATCTACCATCTCGATTACAGTATCTGCGAATTTATTTCCTTCACCTGCTGAGATAAATTCTAAACGCAATCGGTCTTTCTCTATCAGAAATGAGTCCATCAATTTATGAAGCAAATTCACTCTCTTGTAGGTTTTATAGTTCTGTGAAATATAATGACAATCACCAAGGTGACAAGCAGCAATAAGTACTCCATCAGCTCCGTTCTCAAACGCGTCAATTACGAATTGTGGATCAACTCTGCCTGAACACATGGTTCTAATAATTCTGATATTTGGTGGATATTTTAATCTTGAGAGTCCAGCCAAATCTGCTCCTGCATAAGAACACCAATTACAGCAAAAAGCCAGTAAATTGGGTTCAAATGTCTGATCTTTATTTTTAACAACGGTGGTTGCTTTTTGGTTCATATCTTTGACCCCCGAAATTTAAGATGCGGGTGTTAATGAATCTTTAAATGCATTTTCAATCATTGCTTCGATTTGTGCATCAGTATAGTGATTCATAATTATTGCATTTGATGGGCAAGCCACTACACATACGCCGCAGCCTTCACAAAGGATATCATTGATTTTAGATTTTACTAATCCTTCGTCATTTACGATCAACGATAAGGCTTGGAATGCACATGTTGAAATGCAAGAGCCACATCCTGCGCAAACGTCTTGATCAATTGAAGCAACAATTGATTCCTTTTCTATCTTTTTGCTTTTAATAAGTTTCGTTGCTAATGAAGCTGACGCTAAACCTTGTGAAACACTATCTGTAATGTCAAGTGGACCTCTACAAGCACCTGCTATGAACTTCCCAGAAGAGGCTGTTTCTATTGGGCCGAGTTTTATGTGTTTCTCTATGAAGAAGCCATCTTTATCCATTGAACAACTTAAGAGTTCCCCAATTTTTTTGGATTCATTTGTTGGTTCCATTGCAGTTTGTAAGATGATTAGATCGGGTTTGTAACGAATGTTTTTATCCAAATCACCATTGTAAACATCAAAGTACATTTTACCTTCTATATCTTTCCTGATTTCACTTGGAACACCCCTAATGTAATCTACGCCCATGGATCTTGTTTTATTGTATAATTCCTCGTACCCCTTGCCGAATGTTCGTATGTCTTTATAGAAAAGTATTGTATCAACATCTGATCCAAATTTATTTTTCATCAAGAAAGCATGCTTAATTGAAGCTGTGCAGCAGTATCGTGAACAATATTCATGGTAATTAAGGTCTCGACTACCAACACAATTGATGAAAGCTATGGTCTTAGGTTTTTTCCCGGTTGAAGAGATAGTGAGTTTTCCATCTGTTGGCCCTGCTGAGTTAGTTAATCGTTCGAATTCCATACCTGTAATGATGTCTGGATAGTCAACATCTTTGTAGTGATACTGAGGTATCACGCTGGGATCGAAAGTTTGGAATCCAGTTGCAGCGATTATTGCACCAACTTTTTCAGTTATTTTTGTTGGCAATGCATTATGATTTATGGCATTCGCTTCACAAATTCTCACACACTCTAAACAAACTCCACAATTAGCACAGTGAAGACAACGACTTGCTTCAGCCTTCGCATCTTCTTCAGAGTATGGTTTTACTACCTCAAGATAACAATTTTCTAAACGCTTCTCAACAGATTCTTTTGGTAGTGCTTTTCTCTTGACTTTGTTTGCACGTTCTACAGGTATATCTGTAACAACTTTCCCTACTCGAACTCTTCCTTTATAAATTTGAGAGTGTGTGGTTACTTCATCTGGTCTACCTAGATGCATATCCTCTCCCTGAATGTATCTGTGAGCTGATTCTGCAGCCCATTTTCCAGAAGCAACTGCTTCAATAACTGATTCGGGACTGTAATAGAATTCACCACAACAGAAAATGTGGGGATGGGTTTGAGACTGCAATGTTTTTGCATCAAGAATTAAGTTCCCATGTCTATCTACCATATCTTCAGGTATGATAGTTCGATCGAAGTATTGCCCTATGGCAACAAAGACATGATCAAACTTCTCTTCATACTCTGAACCTTCAATGCAAATAGCCTTTCGTCGACCATCGGCTCCGGGTTCTGTTAGATCGGTTTTCAGGAATTCTACGGCAACAAGTTTTCCATTTTTTCCAATGAATTTCACAACTTGTACTTGGCTACTAAGAAGTATACCTTCTTCTATTGCATCATCAATCTCTTCTTGATACGCAGGCATTTCTTCTCTGCCACGACGATAAAGAAGTTTAACTTCAGATGCTCCAAGACGTTTTGCTACTCGGGCAACATCTACAGCAGTGTTTCCTCCACCAACAATACCAACTTTCCCTTTTAGTTTGGTTATTTTCTTATCACAAACATCTTTGAGGAAAGTAAGTCCTGGGGTAACTCCTTTGAGATCTTCTCCGTCTACAAACATTTCATAATTACCAATCGCACCTGTTGATACAATAACTGCATCATATCCTTTTTTGCGAAGCAATCCTCTTTTCTTCAAATCATCAAAAGTTAATTCCTCGTTTTGCCCTACTCGGTATCCAGTTTTTAACTCTACTCCGAGGTCAAGAATTCGTTGGATTTCATAATCTAAAACATCCTTTGGTAAACGATAATCAGGTATAGCGTATTGGAGTAATCCACCAGCTTTGTCCTTCATTTCATATATAGTAACTTTGTAACCTTTCTTTGCTAGCCACCAAGCTGAAGATAAACCGGAAGGACCTGCACCTATGACTGCAATTTTCTCTTTGAAAATCTTTGGAATGGGTTTTACTTTCTCAGCCTTCATTTCCTTTCTTTCGTAATCACAAATGAAATTCTTTAAAGCACGAATAGAAACAGGAGCATCTACTTGAGCTCTGCCACAATAATATTCGCAATGTCCTACACAGATTTTGCCACAAACAGATGGAAATGGATTTTCCTCTCTAATTAACTCGAGAGCTTCTTCATATTTACCCACTGATATTAGATTAACATATCCTTGAACATGAATATCTGCTGGACAACCATCTCTACAAGGTGGGATGCCTAATTTGTCTATAGTATAACATTGAGGAACTGCTTGAGGGAAGGGCATATACGTTCCTTTGTGAGTCACTAATCCCACATCAAAAGAACTTATGATATCAGTTGGACAGTTCTTAGTACAATCGCCACAGGCTGTGCATTTTTCTGGATCAATATACATTGGTTTCTGCACTATTTCAATATCAAAGTTTCCAACATAACCTGAAACTTTAGTAACTTCAGCATTTGTTAAAAGAGTAATATTTGGGTTATCAATTACTTCAGCCATTTTTGGAGTTAAAATACAAGCAGAACAATCCTGAGTCGGAAATGTCTTGTCTAATTGAGCCATTTTTCCACCAATGGTCGCTTCTTTCTCAACTAGAATTGTATCAACTTCCAAATCAGCTAGGGCTAATGATGCAGTGATACCTGTGATTCCTCCACCAATAACCAAAGCTTTTGGTACGCCTGAAACTATGTTTGGACTTAAAGGTTCCAAAAGCGTAGCCCGACTTACTGCCATTCTAACAAGAGCTTTAGCTTTTTGAGTTGCTTTTTCAATATCATCCGTAACCCAACTAACCTGTTCTCTGATGTTTGCCATTTCAAACAAGTATTTGTTTAATCCTGCCGCTTGCACTGTTTTTCTAAAGGTTTCTTCATGCATTCTAGGACTACAAGAAGAGACAACAATTCGATTCAAATTATGTTCTTCAATATCTTCTTGTATTTTCTTTTGACTTGGTTTGGAACAGCTATACTTGAAAGTATGAGCATAAACAACATTAGAAAGTGTTTTCGCATATTCAGTTACTTCTTCACAATTAACGGTGGATGCTATATTTGATCCGCACATACAAATATAGACACCAATCCTTTTTTCCTCGCTCACTTGGTGATTTCTCCGAATTTTTTTTGAGTGACCTTAGTCGCACTAACTATGATATTAACTTATTAAAATTTATAACGGTGATTTTGACTCTATTTACTCAAATGATTATTTGAACAAATTTTAGTATGAGTAGCTACTCACGGATGGTTAAAAAAACGGAAGATTCTTATGTGACTAGACCAATATTTTTCAGACTCTAAATGTAAAACAAGAGTTTTATTACAGCTATTACAACTATATAGAGGATTAGTTAGAATGAAAGTTTTAGTTACTGGAGCCTTTGGCAATGTTGGTGCTAGCACCTTAAAGGCTTTAATTGCCAAAAATAAACATGAAATCACTTGTTTTGATAGACCCAAGCTTATTAATCGAAAAGAATCAAGGAAATTCAAGAAAGACGTTAAAATCATTTGGGGAGACTTGCGAAATCCGAAAAAAGTAGAAAAAGCAGTTAAAGGTCAAGATATTGTTCTCCATATTGGAGCGATTATCCCACCTGCTGCTAATAGGAGTAGAAAACGAACCTTTAATATCAACTTTGGTGGAACAAAAAATATAGTCAATGCAATTGTAAAACAAGCAACCAAACCAAAGATAATCTATACTTCATCAGTAGCTGTGTACGGAGATGTAAGAGAACTTGGAGAGCATTGTATAGATATTGATTATCCTTTCAATCCAAGTCCCGATGATTTCTATGCAGTAACGAAAATAAGATCTGAAGAATATATTCGGGAATCTGGTGTTGATTTTGTTATTTTCAGACTCAGCTATATTCCGAATGCAGAGAAGATTGCTCTCACACCACTAATGTTTCGTATGCCATTAGATACTCCAATAGAGTTCACACATACTTTAGATACTGGTTTAGCAATAGCAAATACCATCGAGAAAGATGAAATGTTTGGGAATGTATACAACCTTGGGGGCGGAAAAGAATCTCAAATATATTATAGAGAATTTCTTGAGAACATGTTGCCATTCATGGGAGTAGACATGTTACCCGATGAAGCTTTTAGTACCGAGCCATTCCATTGTTGTTTCTATGATACTACTGAATTAGAAAAATTACTACAATTCCAAAAACATAACATGAAAGATCTCTATCAAGAAATGGTTGATAATACAAGAGCAGCT
>JABLTI010000202.1 GCA_013166835.1 Promethearchaeati archaeon
CATGAAGCGAATACCAATATTTTCATTACATCTGCTCTCCTAATTCATCCTCATCCTTAGATTGCGTAATAGAAATTAAGTCTACTAATTTCCTTACAAATGAATTATCCATATTAATACTAAATAAATGCTCCTCCGCAATTGTCTTTTTCGCTAAGATCATTTCATGACTATCTAGTTCTTCCAAATAGGCTTGAACCATAGCAAGAGGTATTTTTAGCTGATCAGAGAGTTCTTGAGGGGACAGGGTTTTCTTAGTAATTAAAGCATTAATAATAGCTAATCTATTTCTATTTGAGATTAACTCCAAGAGTGCTGGTAATTCAATTTTGGTTATAACATCAATTCTCTTCTCTTTTTTAGCTCGATCTTGTGCAAATTGCTTTGCCCTTTCTAAGGCTTCTTCTTCGTTATCTACCAAATAAACCAATTGTGAAGACCGCATCTTCTGGAATGCTGGCTCTAATGAAGTAAAAACTGAAGCAGAAACTCCACCAGCTTTTGAAAAAATAACTACATGCAATCCTAAATCCACTGCGAGAGATATCTGCACACCGGTTTCTGTTCCCCCGCCAATTGCTATGAGACAATCAGCAGAATAAATTAAAGGCCAACAATATTCATTACCAGAAAATGTAGATGCAAGGTTCAAATGAGACAATTCATTTCCTTCTTCCTTATAGTTCCCAGGAAGAATATTCGCTGACATACCTCCTGCATCATTTACTCCTTTTGTAACAGCTTCTGCAACACCAGTATTTCCACTAACAAGTACAACGATATTCAAGGTTCTTCCAAGTGCAAAACCTAGTTTATATGAAAAATCCCAAGCAGACTTATCTTGCTCTACATCCAAATCTAGATTTTTACTGCCAACTACTGCGATTTGAAGCTTTCTCATGGATAGAAAAGTAGTTACAAGCTTTTTTTGTCTTTCGATGTCACTAATTTATCCATGTGATAGAATTATAAGGATAATTCATTAATAGTTGATGAAGGAATAAATTGTCTTAAAAGAATGATTATTTGCTTTCTGGGGTATAAAATTTGATTGTAAGAGATCCTGTGCATGGTGACATAAAATTCAGTGATAATGAAGCGAGAGTTATTGATTGTTTGCAAGTACAAAGATTGCGTGGGGTAAAACAACTTGGAACTACTTATTTGGTTTATCCCGGAGCAATGCATACAAGGTTTGATCATTCGATAGGAACTAGTTTTTTAGCGAAGATAATAATTCAAAATGTGAAACAAAATGGTTTTGCAATAGATAAGGAAACTGAAGAACTCATCTCAATTGCTGGCATAGTTCATGATATTACCCATGTTCCATATGGACATACTTTTGAAGATGAACGAAAAATCTTTGAAAGACATGACAAGAGTGAAAATTTTAGAAAGATACTATCAAAAGGTGAGTTAGGAGACTTATTGGAGGAATTTGGATACAAGAATGAAATCTTGAAAATGCTGTCCCAAAAAGATCCCACTATAAAATCTCGAGATGATCCATGGAAAGGACAGGTTATTAATGATACAATTTGTGCTGACTTGTTGGATTATATCAGAAGAGATTGTTATTACACGGGAATAAATAAGAACTATGATAATCGTGTTTTCAATTATTTCATGGTAGAAGATGGAAAGCTCGTTCTCAATTTCGTTAAGAACCGCATGGAGCGTTCAGATGCGAGATCAGAAGTTTTGCATTTACTACGATTACGGTATTTCCTAACTGAAAGGGTTTATTTCCATCATGCTAAACTTTCTTCTGGAGCAATGATATCAAAAGCAGTTGAGCTAGCTGTAAAAGAAGGCCAAATATCTCGAGATGTTCTTTACACTCTAAATGATTGGACTTTGTTCAATTTTCTAAAAGGTTACCCGAAAGAGAAACCAAAGGACTCGCCAATCAGAAAATTAGTCGAGAGAGTAGAAAATAGACAGCTTCTGAAAAGAGCATATGTGTTATCAAGTGCAACTTTAAGCTCAAGAAAAAGCAGAGACGAATACATTAAGAAGTTTAATCCTCCAACACCTGAAAGGGAACAAGTTGAAGATATGATAATAGATCGATTGCAAAAGATGACAAAGAAGAATTCAATAAACAAAGCTGATGTAATCATTCATTGTTTAAGCTCTTCATCCTTGAAAGAAGCAGAAGTACTAATTAAAAATAAAGACAAAAAGATCGTTCAATTAAATGTTAGACCTCATCCTTCTGCAGATATAAAAGCTATTGAAGATGGCTATGAAGATCTTTGGCGTATGTATGTTTTTGCGAATGCAAAATTTGCTAACGAAGTAAACAAAATATGTGAGGAAACATTCGGGAGAGATAGTGAATATTCTCCGAAGAAAAGAAGATGAAAAGAAATAAGGTGGAAAATTCTCACTTATTTCTAACTATTTCATTATATAATTCATTTAATTCGATTTTGTGTTTCCCTAATTTACCACCAAAATTACCAGCTGAAATCTTTAAAACTCCTTTTACTTTTACAGCTTCTCTCATAGCAATCTTCATTGCATGTCTAACATCATTCATGCTTAAACCATTAATAATAATTTCAGGGATACTTACAACACCTTCTGGTACTAAGCTTTCATCTATTTGGTTTCTCAGGGTTGGACAATAAGGATGATTTGTTGTTGGACCAATATCAGGATTTGGTTGATCTTCATAAACAGTTTTTGATCCTGCAGAGCAAATGGCAAATGGAGTAATAATATAAGGTATATCTATTAGTGCGTTCAAGATTCTTTTTCCAGCTTTCAAAGCAGCTTTTTCTGAATCACACATCAACCAGATATTCCCACCGGAAACACCTATTTGATAACCAACTTCTCGTTCTATGAACCAATCACCCATCATCAATGGAATTTTTATCATTTTTCGATTGTAAAGAACTGTTTCTGATTGGTAGACATCACCACAGTGCCCGACATTTTCCATTAAATCTAGTTTTGTTTTGGATTCAAGAGCATTGAAAACAGTTGTAGTTGGAATTACTAAAATTCCTTGTCTAATTCTCAATCCAAGTTCTTTGTAAAATTTCTTCTTACTTTTCTCTGGATTATTTGAATCCCAACCGCCCCAGATTTGAGTTATAAAACCATGATTCTTGTCCGGAGTTTCATCTCCTCGTATCCAACGTTCTAATCCAGCTTCAGTTCGGCCAACTACAACTGAGGGTAAAGCTGTGCATTGAGCTGCTGTATATTGCATTAATTGTTCATCTCTTAAAGTAACCATCAAGCGAACAACCATGCCTTCGAATGCTTCACAGTAAGTATCTTCAATTTCCACGCCTTCAAGGATCATAAGTTTGAAACCTCGTTGTTATTCTTCTGTTTGATTCTTATTGAAAAACATTTTGCTCTGATTTAGAGAAATAAATTTAGTTGAAAAAAACAGTCATTTCATCTCTGTACTTATTTGATCATTTAATTCAAT
>JABLTI010000203.1 GCA_013166835.1 Promethearchaeati archaeon
ATCAAATGACACTGGGAATTTAATTGGAGATCTCGTAGCACTAGTAGGTGGGATTTCTGCAGCTGCATACTTTGTTATTGGTAGAAAGATGAGAGAAAAATTAGATATCTTTTCTTATGCAACCTTAGTATATGGAATCTGCACCGTTTGCTTGTTAGTGTTTATTCTAGCATATCCTCAATCTAGGCATGAAATTATTAGTGGTTTAACTTGGTGGCACTTTCTATTTTTCGGATTGCTAGCACTTGGTCCTTCCTGTTTGGGGCATACTTTGTATAATTACAGCTTGGGATTCGTTAAAGCACCAGTTATTACTGTTACGGCATTAGGAGAAATGTTTGGTGCAACAATTCTAGCCTATGCGTTCTTCAAGGAAGTACCAACTTGGTTAGTGTTTATTGGGATGGCTCTAGTAGCTGCTGGAATTATTATTACGGTTGTCTTTGAAAACAAAGCTATAAAAAAGCAATTAGAGTCGCCTAATGGTCCACATGAAAAAACCTCTATTTAAAAAAATTGTAAAAAAGAATCTTATTTCTAAATGCATGCTATTGTTCCTCCAAAATTTGTTTCGCAAGATCAACTTTAGATTCCTTTTTATCTTGGTGCTTCTCAATGAACTTCCTTGCTCTAGAGAATAAATCTTGTTTACATTCCCCGCAAAGGATTTTCCCGGACTTGCATTCTTGTTGTCTTTTCTCAAGTTCATTGTCATCTTCTGTGAAGAAGAATCGGTAGAGATCGAATACACGACAGATTTCTGGTTGGCCTCCTAGTTTGAGTTGTTCTTGTTTGGTATCTCTTCCACCGGTTATGATCGCAGGAATTTTCTTCTTGAGTGTTTTTTCAGTCTCTGATAAGGTTATCATAAAAGTACTACCGGCACTTTTGGACATCTTGTCTCCACCGTCTAAGGACCCAAGTATTTGATGGAAAGTAAATGAAGGCATTTTGAATCCATACAAGTCCCGGAAATATTGTTTCCTTGCTAAATCTCTAGTTAACCTTGCATGCGGTGCTTGCTCTAATCCAACAGGAGTAACTGTGAGTATTGGTCCCTCATAATCTCCGAGTTGGGGTAATAAAATATCTCCAACTTGAATCAACGCACTTTGATATGCACCAAACGCTTGTTCACCGTAGATTCCTTTCAACATATTGTATGTAACATTCCTGGAAAAAATAGATGCGAGCCTGAGAACTTCTTTTTCCTCTGATTGTTTGTAAATATATGAATCTTTAAGATCCAATCCTAAAGCTAAAATATCTGCGATGTTGTCAATAGCAGTCTCATGTCCCTCTTTTAATGGAGTTTTACTGTGCAGATATGCTTCCATATCTGCAATACAGAAATAGACTTTTCCACCATGTTTTTGGAAGTACAGAACCTCATTACAGGTAATCAAGGATCCTATGTGGTATTGTCCTGTAGGTTTGATCCCTGTCATTACAGCGAATTCTTGTTTTTTCTTTATGGCTTCAAATATTTTCTCAATATCTGTGTGCCCAAACATCAACCCTCTACGCATGTAAGGATGGAGTAAATCCTTCTCGAGAGTGTCCACTACCTTAGCAATGTCCTGGATACCGAATTCGGACATCGCTTTCTCATAATCTGATATTTCTCCTGTAAACGCATTTACTGTCGTCTCTTTTGTAATTTGAAAAACCTCCTAGAATACTAAAACAAGTTGCTTGTGTTACCTAACATCATCTAGGAGGATTTAGAACCAGTCACGCCAAGTGACTTCTAGATGAATAGTTAAGGTAAACATAATCGCAACCTTACTTTTCAAATGAATAGTATTTTTAAAAATATTGCTGTAAAATGCGGTTTTAATTTCTACAAAAAGAGGAATAAAAGATATAAATATTAATTCGTCTAATTTCAGTTGTTTACTATGAAAGCGTTAATTGTTTATTACACGATGGGAGGAAGAACAAAGAAAACTGCTCATGCAATTGCTAGTTCTTTGTCGAAGTATGAAGTTACCTTTGTTCCCATTGAATTGCCTGGGAATTTTTTCCAAAGAATACAAGTCTTTGATGACTTTGAGAAAGGGAAATTCTCATTAATAGAAGACGAATTAAACAGTCTTGATGCAGCTAATTTTGATTTAGTTTTCTTCGGTATGCCAACTTACGGAGACAAACCACCCGGAACATTTGAAGAAATTATGAAGCGAATGAAAAACTTTAGTGGAAAAAAAGTGATTATATTTACAACTGCTCGTTTCAGTGGTAAAAAAGCTCTTGAGTATATGAAAAAGAAAATTGAAGCAGCTGGAGCTGATGTAATTAATAAATACAACTTCAGAAGATTTTTCTGGATAGGAAAGAAAAGAGCTATTAAATTTGGAGAAGAAATTAATGAGCTATGAGTAGTGCTGAGCAATTAGCACTACAAGGAATTTTTTCTACTCAAGCTCGAATTCTTTCAGTTCTCCACCAACTGTATGGTAATGGACAACGATTCGTTTTTCTTCAGAAACGGATTGAGCATTCATTTCTTTTGTGAATTTTTCTTGTAATCGAGACAACTTCCCATACATTTCTGCTATTGTTTTTAAAATTTCAAACAGATGTCGTGGTTTAGAGATTTTCAAATCAATCATGCTGATGGAGATACTACCGATAGGATAATCCTGATCTTTTGGTTTAGCTCCATTCTTAACAGCTTTTTCTATTCGATCTAAATTATTAATCATGAAATTCTCGAGAATATGATTGTAGGCTAACCTCTTTCTATCCTTATGTACAGTATTTCCAATCTCTGGATTTTTAGCCATAAGATCAAAATAAAATTTTGCTATCTCCTCATCGGTTTTACTAGCTATAGCTTCATGCAATTTTGTAAAAACTTCTTCCATTATCTCCAAGGGTGGTTCACTAAAATGCTTAAGAGCTAAATCAGTTAATTGATAAAAAATACCTTTTTGGGAATGTGTTACCTCTTCATCTAATCGTAGTAATTCTGGCTTCTTTGTTAAATCCTTTATGTGATAGTAAATGGTAGCTTCATTTTTGTTTAGAATTTTAGCTAGTTTCTTGATGTTAGATGAACCAAAAGCATTAATAGCCATAATGATTGCATGACGTGTTTCGATCTTATAAACATCTGCTATTCGTTCAAGAATCTCCTTATCTACCTTTTTTTCTTTGTATTTAACATCTAAGTCCTTGATCTTCTTGTCAATCTTCTTGTTAATCTTCTTATCCATATTCTATCCCTCGGTTTTATTTCTTGTTTTTCTGCTTTATAAATTTAATCATTAAATTAATTGGATTATCAAATCATTTATATAGAAGATTGTGTAAGATTTAATCATCAAATCATTTTAATGATTAAATAATAAAAACGTGGAAGAAGAAAAAAATGACTGAAACAAACATGGATAAGAAACATCCAATAGAAAAAATTGAGAGCGAAGAATTTACTTTGCGTCCTTTAG
>JABLTI010000204.1 GCA_013166835.1 Promethearchaeati archaeon
ACTTTACAACCAAGACAAAGAATTTTATTTCGATTAAAAGAAATTACCAGATTTTAAGATGACTCTTTTTCTTAGAATATTTATAGGCAATAGCTATAATCAAAGATACTAGAAAGGTTAAACCGCAACCAAAAAATGACATTTGTTGCCCGACATTTACTACAGATGTATTAAATAAAATTGTGGCATTTGAACCAGCAGTAAGAACAGAACAAAAATACCAGATAGCCAAAGCAACGGATCTATCTGAAGTACTAAAAGTGTGACTACTGAAAAACGATTCACCAGGATCAAGGGTAAAATCTTCTTCTAAGGAGGGAGACCAATCAAAAGTGAAACCGGATTCTGTAGTGTGTATTAGCGAAAAGATAACACTTGAATTAGAATTTTCAGTTACTGAAAAACCAAATGAGATTGTTCCTTTATTGAAAGCATAAGAAGTATTCAAAGTAATATCTTGATCCCAAAAGATAACAATAGTGTCTTCATTAAACACGGGTAGTGGCTGAGATTGGGTAGTATTTAAGTTGATGAAAATTGTTGATAAAAATACAAGTAACAGTAGAAATGTAATGGTTTTTCTGTGAGACTGAAAATCTACATTGTGTTTATTGTTCCTTCGTCTTACTTTACGCGAAACGACTCCAGAAAAGTAGTAGTATTTAATTCTTGTCAAATAAACCCACCCCAATAAATATAGTATAGATTTTTTGATTTAAAAACAAACTTATTAAAAGAAAATGATTTTACCTGAAAATGTGGGAATTGCACACACTTTACAACCAAGACAAAGTATTCAAAACAAATCACCTAACAAATAACTCACTTTCTTTTTCTTATGGACCTTTTCAAACTTGAAAAGTAATCCTCTCCGAGATATTTCATGAAGACATCATCTAAACCACTAATTTCACCTGTTTTGTGGATTGGAAACTTCTTGGTATATTCTCTTAGTGATTTTTTTTAATTGTTAATGTCATATTCTGAACGCAAGCTTTATACATCGTAACAGCTTAACATTATCTATGAAGAGGGTAAAAAGCGTACTTATTTTTTCAGAAATTTTATTACTACTAATTAGTTTCTACTTTTCATCAAATTTTTATTTACAAAATAATCCAACCGTGGCAGCTGCTACCCATGAAGATATCACAAAAGATCAGTTATATGCTGCTGATTTTCCTTCAAGTTATAATTCGCAAAATCTAATGTCAAGCAAACAATTGTCCAAGATTTGCGATTTTGATTTTAGCTATGGTGCCATGAAAAAAATCTTTGTAAAAGAAAATTATGTCTATTCAATTTTAAAACATGGTGGTTTGCTAATTTTTGACACGTCGATTTCTTCTCAGCCAACATTGATTGGTAGCTTTAATGAATTTCAAGTAAATACTGGTGGTTTTGTTGGAGATAATTTAATTTATCTTGGAATTTTTGGTGGGAGTTCTGTCATTATTAATGTCTCTGATCCTTATAATCCTGTCAAAATTTCAACTTTGAAGGATGTCAATATTGTAAACAAATTCTATGTGTCTAATGACTTATTTTTTACACTTGATGGTTTTGACAGAATATTAATCTATAATATTAGCAATCCACTAAGACCTGTTTTTTTGTCCTTAATAGATTATTACTCGCAAGACTTTTCACATGTGAACGATTTTTCAGTAAAGGGAGATTTGCTTTATATTCTTTTTATTACTGGTCTTGTTATAGTAGATATAACAGATCCGGAAAATCCTATTGAATTAGTTAAACATGAGTCTGTTAAAGGATTATCTTTTGATTTCAAAGATGATTATGTTTTGACAACATCAGTTTTTAGAAATAATTCAATATCGTTTTGTCAATTGAATATTCATGATTTTACTGATCCTTTTACGATCAAAAACATTTCAAGTCTTATTTTGGATACTACAGTTTATAATAAAAAAGTTCAAGTTAGAAACAATTTAGCTTTTATTTATGATGCTGAATTCATAATTGTTAACGTGTCTGAGATTAGCTCTCCTGAAGTTATTGGTTTTTATTCCCAAATCTCTTTGCCTTCACAGAACAGGATTCTTTATTTGGATATTAATGAGTGTTTTATTGATTGTGAAAAGGAAATCATTTATTGTGCTGATTTTGGAAATGGTTTGTTAATATTCGATTTTAGTAATTATCCCTCTCTATTTTTGAAAGGTTTCTTTGATTCGGGTGGAAAAATTACTGATGTTTTTGTTAAAGATACGTTTGTTTATATCAGTGATGTTCGTGAGAGTTATTACAATCCCACTTCGAAATTTAGCATTTGTAAAACAGAAAATAATTTTAGCTCAATAATCCTCTTAGCTGAGTATTATCCGAATAATAGAATTCGCGATTTTATTATAAATGAGCCGTACGCCTATTTGTCTGTTTCAAATTCAGGTATTGAGATAATTAATATTTCTAATCCAATGAAACCTCAGCTCGTAAATATATATAACAATAGTAACAGATTGAAATATCTAAATGAATTAGTCATAGATTCGCAAAACAACATACTCTATACCACTGTCTACGATATTGGACTTGCAGTATTGAATATTTCAAATCCAGAAGACCCACAACTGATTACTGAATACATGCAGATAAATGACAGGAATTACCAATATTCCGATTTTTGTATAGTAGATGAGCTTCTTATTGTTAAAATTGCTGGAAATGATTGGGGAACGGGTTTTTCCATACTGAATATAACTAATCCAAGTCAACCAGCTGTTCTTTGGAGTGGGTATATTAGTCGTTATGTTACATCTCTCAGTTTTTTCGGAGATTTGCTCATTGTAGGTAAGCATTACAATATTGTTGAAATTTATGATATCTCAGATCCTATTTCACCAGAATTATTATCAAAGGTAAGTAATAATTGGTTTTTTAATGAAAATGAAATTGTAATAAAGGATTCATCAGTTTTTGTTGCAAGAGGTGAAAATGGTTTATTAATTATAGATATTGAACACCCAAAAATGGCAAGATTAGTAACAACAATGAAGGATCATTATAGTGGTGAAAGCTTTGGTGTTTTTGTACTTGAAAACTATGTGTTTTTAGCTGATGGTTGGGATGGACTTGAGATTTTTAGATTCGATTCACATAAGCTCAGATTTGTTGTGTTTTTTGTACCAATAGGTGGAATCAGTATTGTTTCTTTCATAATTCTTACTTATATCAGGAAAAACAAAAAAAGTATAAGTTAGCTATGAGAAAAAAAATCCTACTCGATACGAAAAAAGCAATAATACATTCTCTATGCTTTTCTTTTATTTACAAATTAATACTATATATGAAGAGTAAATACTTTACAACCAAGACAAAGAACTTCAAAAGAAGTGTTTCAAATAATTGGTCAGATAAATACATAAATTTCTGGTAGTATATTACTTATAGTGGGTAAGGATTATTTTGTTGAAGGAAAGAACAAAAATTAGATATCTACTTTTTAAGAAATTCAGGTTATATTCCAGGTTCATTCCAATTTCCTAATTATTACATGGAAGAATCAATATTTTATGTTACTTATGGACGTGAGAGATTATTAGTCCTTAACAACAGCAACTATGAACGATTACAATTGCTAGGGTCTTTAGTACTGTCGGATTACAATCGAGCTCCACTTACGAAATATGATAATTACTTATTTCTGTATAGAACTGAATCTAATTTTCCGGATACTCCCGATTATTTTTATTACTTAGAAATAGTTGATGTGAGTGACCATGGAAACCCACAATTAATAGTTGAACTACAATTACCTGATGGTTATCCTGTTTCCTTTTTCGACCTTTATATTCATGAATTTGTAGAGATAGAGAATGACTTGTATTTATTCTTGAAGGATGAGGATAAAAACCGTTTCTTAGTGATTAATTGTACCAATATGCATCAACCAACAATTTTGGATTCATATCAATTTCCCGGGGAAGTAAGAACGGACTATGAAAAACTCCACAAATTCTTTATTAGAGACAAAACAGTCTTTATTCCAACTCTTAATGCCACTGATTCATTCGGAATCACAGTTTATAATATTACTTCACTTACAGATTTCACAAAAATTGGGGAGTGGTTTGGGAATAATTCCCTTGAGACCTTTGATTCTGTTTACGTAACGGAGGATTACCTTTATCTCAAGGATACAAGATACGGTGTCGAAGCTTTTAATATCCAAAATTTAACTCATCCAACAAGAATTGGGTTTGTAACGGATTTTGGTGCAAGGTTTTTCTGTCATAAGAACTATGTACTTGAACTTGGTTTTTACTTTTTTAATATCTATGACTGTTCCTTGACTAATTTCACTGTTCCTATAAATAATTACACGTATCCCGATATTGCTTACACCTTTATTCATTATTCCTTTTTTGATGAATCAAAAATAACAGATAATTACTTTTACCTTCCATTTACTATCCATAAACCGAAGAATGAAACGCTCCACATATGGGATTGGAGCGATCCGTACAATCTAACAATTAAGGCAAAACTTGGTATGCCAACAATTCCATCGTTAAGAGAACTAAGCTGGACATACAAAAAAATAATTACTCCAATTATTATAGGAGATGTTCTCACAGCTACAATTGGAATTTTCTTGTTAAGACGCATAAAAGTAAAGAAAAAAGAGTAATCGAGAAAGAATAGGTTCTAATTAGTCTCAAGGAATTCTACTTTAGTACCAAGACAAAGAATTCTTCATCGCTTTTTTCTTCTTCGTCTTCTTTTAACTATTAGTGTAATAGAGACAACAATTATAACAATTCCTGCAATTGATATTGCTATACTCACTAAAAATCGTGTAAACTCATTCCTTGCCCACTTAGGACCAATCCAAGAAGGATACATTCTGGTAGGTTTATTTGGATTGGAAACATCAAGAATAAAGAGCATTCGATCAAGATTTTCGGAATCTTTATGTAAATATAGTAAGTCGTCCTCAACCAATCCATACCTAAACGCAAAACGTTCCTTTGTATATTTGAAATTTCCAATCTTCTTAGGTGAATGTATCTCTGAAAGATCTAAAACACTACATCCCTCAGATTTGACAAGAAAGGCTATGGTTTCTGATAAACAAATATCTAGAAAATACTTATCTGTTTCAACATAATTGCTAATATTTTGGAGATTAATTGGATCAGTTAAATCGAAGATATCCAATCCTGAATAACCTTTAGTCAGAAAAAGATTGTTTCCAAAACACTCAATTGCATTATAG
>JABLTI010000079.1 GCA_013166835.1 Promethearchaeati archaeon
CTAAGATTGGATCTACTGGTGAAAAAGCGACTTCCCTTACACGCCAACCATGCCCTCGCAACGTAGCAAAATTATTATTGTAAACACCTCTATCTACTAGAAGAAAAATACCAAGAATTCCAGAAGAAACAACAACAAGAATGATAGATATTGAAACTAATATTTTGTATTTTCTTTGCATTACTAACCACATACCTTAATTATGAATGACAATAACTTGGAAATACTTATAAATATTTTCTCAGTTATGTTGTCCATATGATTCTCAAGTAAGTTGTCCAAAAGAATCCTATAAGAAGGTGTAGAAATGACAGATTCAGAAAAATTCATTCAAGATAATATTGGGTATCGAGAAAAGCCATTCGTTGTTCTTACTGATCCTAAAGCTACAAAGTGTCTTTATGATAAAACAACTAAACCGGTTCTTGATTTGCTAAAAGAGAAACCCATGACAAGATATGATTTAGAAATAGAACTTAATAAATCACAAAAAACCATTTATCGTTATTTGAAAAAACTTGAGGAAGCGGGACTCATCGTTAAAGGAGGAAAAAGGATAATTAATGAAAAAGGAGAATACAAAGTTTATACTCTTTTCAGTAGAACTGCAAAGATCTACTATGATAACTATAGTACAAAATTTGTAGATGAAGAGCTAAAGATAGAGACAAAGGCAGAACATCGCAACAAAATTATGAGTCTTGTCGCCAAATTACTAGGACAACTTTATGAAAATCAAAAAGGAGACATAGGAATGCTTTGGACTCTTTACAAGGACATCGAAATAAAGAAACTAGAATACATTGAGAGATTAATGAGCAGTGCAGATGATGAGATGTTAGATTTTATCAGCACATTAACTACTCTTGAAGTAGCGTTCATTATTGAAATGATAGGGATTTTTGCTATACTAAGAGAAAAGCAATGGGAAAAACA
Source organism: Promethearchaeati archaeon (assembly GCA_013166835.1). Taxonomy (GTDB): domain Archaea; phylum Asgardarchaeota; class Heimdallarchaeia; order JABLTI01; family JABLTI01; genus JABLTI01. The sequence continues at coordinate 937 of JABLTI010000079.1, forward strand.
AGTTTTGGATAGTTTTTATTAAGACATTTCAATATTCTAGGAGAGAATTGATATTATTTGGAAGGTGATCTATCCCATTAAATTCCTTTATTATGATTGACTTAATTTTCTGTTTAATTTCAGATTTCACATGAGTTATTGATAATTTATCTTTACCACCAATACTCTCACAATCATCTTCTACTAACAAATCAGGAATTATTCTTTCAACAACATTTTTGTATGTTTCTTTATTTTGACGAAAAACTATGATCCCTGTTGGAAAATTATTTTTTTTAAGAACCTCTGTTATCTGATCTATTTCAAAGATTTGTGTTCGAGAAGTTAAATAAAGTATTTCTAATCCTTGATCCACCCATTTCCTTAATTTGTTTACAGCCCCACCAATTGGAATATATGTTTTGAAATCAGAAACCGATTCGAGGTTTTTTTTGACTTGTTTAATTATCTCCTCTCGAGTATAACCAAGCCCTTGCTTGTGCATAAGGATAGTTCCTTCTGTGAAGATTAATAGACGCATAATGAATTATTGGATGGTTAATTCTTATAATATTGTGGTTTAAGAAGAAGCAAAATTTGCTTTGTAAAAGAAATGTATATATTTTTTCTACAAATACTTTTTCTTTAAGAGTGAGTAATCCAATCAATGGGGACACGTTGAAGTGGCAAATGAAAGTAAGAAAAGATCTTATTTCTCTAAATCTTATCTAGGTCATCTAGATAGGTAGTCTCTCCCAGCAATTTTGATACATGAGAAATAAATCTAGCACCGGGAGCTCCATCAATGATATCATGATCAACCATAAAAGCAGTGCAAAGGAGATGCCTTTCTTCTACCTTACCATCACGTAAAACAAGGTGATTCTTTATACCACCTGTGGAAACATTCAAAGTTTTGTCACGAAAAGGTATGAGCCAACCACCTTGGCCTTTAATGAACATTCCCATCGAAGTAAGTCCAACAGTGCCAGCCAATTTTTTTAGTCGATAGGGATTAGTTATCATTTTTCTGATGATAAATTTCCGGAGAAATTTTGGTACGTAAGTATATAATGACGTATATTTGGTCTGACCTCTTGCAAGTTGTTCCCTTTCTTCAATTTTTTTATCTTGATATGATCTAATTTCGTCTGTTATTGTTCTAACACTTTTTTTATCCGCATTACGGATAACATAATTGTACGGAACCTTTTTCCCTTCTTTAGTAGTAATTTCAATAATTACACTTACGTCTACATCATCAAAAACGATGAGTTTTCGACCTTTACGAAAGGTGTTCAAAGGTCTGTTTACTTGACAGGTTATACCGAGACACTTAGCTGTAAAAGCAGTCATCGAGACCTTGTAGTTTTGTTTTTCCTTAATTTCCTCTATCTTAGCTAAAGAATCTGTAACATCTACTTCAATTAATCCATAAACTTTAGGCATAGTAGAAGCTACAGCATTGTAATCCGCTAGAATCATTCTATTAGCTGATATCTTTCTTTTGTGATATTTCTTTTCTTTTGGCATGCAGATTAATTTGTTTCCAGCTCATTTATAAATTTCGCATTTATACAGAAAAAAGTAGATTCAATTCACTCACTTCTTCTTTCAAGACGAGTAGTTTGGCTCGGGAGGACATGATTTAATGATAAACTAACAGTATTCAAATAAAGGAATCTGTTTGACACAAGTAGCGTTAAGCTTTTTTAGTATAGAACCATTAAATATTACATTTGGAAGGTTAGTAATGAGTAGAACATTGAGCAATTTATTTCGCATCAATCTTGGAGAATATTTCCTCATAGATGATTATGGTGCAAACAAACGCATAACTCCGCGTCCGAGAATACTCTTTGATAATGATGCCTTAGTTATTGTTTCGAAACTTGATCAAAAGGTTTACGATTTTACCGGTGTTAATGCTTCTGAAAAGAAGCAAAACGCTTCTAGCAAATTAGCTAAGGATTTAGGGGCAAGACGTGGCTTCTCAGTAGAACGAATTATCTTTCCCTCCGAAAGCATTTCTCCGGAGCATCTTCAATTCATTGAATACTTTGTAGATGAACACTATTTTGCTAAAATGTCAATAGACACTTCAGAGTATTATCGGTGCTATTTTTGCGAGGAATTATTAGGAGACAGTGGCAAGTCTTGTGCTTCTTGTGGGAAAGAGATCATTGAGTGTTTTATCTGTAATAGTCCCATTTTATATGGCGATCTCGTTGGGAAATGCAGCTTATGTGGAGCAGCAGCTCATCTCGTTCACTTCTATGAATGGCTAAAAGCTTTAGGAATGTGTGCAAAATGCAATGAGAAACTTCATCCTGAAGGAATTATACCCATAATTGAAGATAATAAAGAGACTTTCTTTGAGGATCTTCACCCAGAAGAAATCCAAGAGGATTAATTATTGGCAATATTTTTTTATATTGTAGAAAGCATTCTTTCTCTGATTTTGATTGGTTGTAGGTTATATGAATGAAGAACATGTTAAGAAACAGATAGCTTTCATGGAAAAATGTGCAAGTATGAACTGGGATGAAGTAGATTCTGAATCCCAAGACCAAACTATGGAAGAACTGTATCTAGCACTATATGAGTTACGAAAGCAGATAAGTGAAATCGTTGTGATGCTTCCTCTCCCCCTACTAGTACGTTTTGCGAAAGCATTACAAGCTTTAAATGATAACCAGGATAACCTTACTAGTGATGTTCAGGAAGAACTCGAGATGTACTTCTTCTATGAAAACATTGAGGAGAAGATAGAAGAGAATAGAGAGTTGTCTTGGGAGGAACTCCTAGATAAATAAGCAGTAGTTGATGATTACTATGGTTGAACCACCACGTTTACAAGTACAGTTTGATGCGAGGGAAAAGATTATACCTATTCTTTATGAGAAATATTGCAAAGATAAATACAAATTTGTGACAATTCCACCAACCATAGAAAAGGACCCAAAACCTGGACCAATTAAAAGATTATCGTTTCATTTACGAGATGATTCCGGAGAAGTGGTTGCTTCTTTTAATCCATGGGGAATTGCATCATGTTATAAAGAAGATTTCAAGCACATCTTTGATAAAATGGTCGAAGAAATGAATCAAGCTGCAAAAGATGCTCTCGAGGAATTTGAAGGGATTTAATGACTTAATCTCTTGATAGAATCTGATTGAGGTGAAAAAATGGTATTATTACTTGTACTCTATCATTCACAGGAATATGGGAACACAAAAGCAATGGCTGAAGCAGTAGCTGAAGGAGCACAAACTACAGGAACCAAAATAACTTTAGTCAATACGAATGAGAACCGACTTGATATAGAGCAGTTTAGGCAATTTGATGTAGTAGCTTTTGGTTCTCCTGATTATTACAGCTATATTGCTGGAGGATTAAAGGTATTCGTAGATGATTTTTACATTGCTCGAAAAATCAATCGACAAGGATTGGAAGATAAGCCTTATGGATTATTTTACTCTCACGGAGGTGGAGGATCCGTTCGAGAACCATTCGAGAAACTTTTCAGGATGTTGAGGATTGGTCCAAAGATTGGTAAAACAGTTGAATCATACGGGAGTCCTAATAGCAAGGTACTAGAAGAGTGTCGGGTATTGGGCCAACAACTAGTAGAAAATTCTAAGAAATAGTTGGTGCTCAAGACTTCTTGTTTTTTATTTTAAAAAATCAAAATTAAAATGAAAGAACAGAAAAAAGAAATACTAAGAATTATCCCATATATATCATATCAATTGCTTGTATTGCTAGATAATACAATTCAGTATTCATTTCTTTTCTAGAAATTTCAGTTAGAGGACCAAGGGCTTTTTTGTTTTTCAGATTTCCTAAAGCTCGTGCTGCTTGATGCCTGACAAATTTATCTTCGTCATTTCGCAAGATGTGAATCAATGAACCAACGACCCTATCGTCACCAATATTTCCTAAAGCTGTAACCAGTTCTGATCTGAATATTGGATTACTTTTCTTTCCCTTCAATTTTTTTAGAATTGGATTTATTGCTTTGGTGTCACTTATATCTCCTAAAGCTAAGGCTGCATGATAAATTACTCCATCATCTGCATCATTAAGGCACTCGATTAATACATCAACAGCTTCTTTTGCTTCCAGCTTACCAAGAACTCCACATGCCCCCTCACGAAATTGGGCGCTAGTGTCTTCTTTCAGAAGTGAAATCAAAAGCTGTACGGTTTCTGTGTTATGCTTTTCTGAGAGGGATTTAATTGCTGCAGCTCGTTCCTCGCCATTCTCACTTTCAAGTTTAACTATTTGTTTTTTTGTATCTACTGTTATTGTCATAATATCATCTCAAATTAGCAATCATTTAATGATTATTGGTTAAAATATCATAGCTAACCTAAAAGGAAATTGCATTTTGCATTTCAAAATAAGAGTCAATTAATCAAGCTATCATATTTGCTAGGTATTAATTTATTGCTTACTAGTATTAAGTATTTGCTTAATTTAAATGAATTTTAAAAAAATTAAATGTTTTTTTAAGTAAATTCTTGAGAAAATTGGTTGTATCATTCATCACAAATTAGTTCTTATCTTTTCCTAGAAATACCGATGCTTAGACTCGTATTTTTTAACGCTTCATTATTCATTAATTTTAAATTGGTAATGTCTTTTTTACAATATTTATTAGCTGGTACACTAATCTAATTGACTTTGAAGAAGAATTTGCTTGATTAATAGAACCAGCTATATACAAGTCAAGATCTTTTGAGTATAAAAGAAAAGCACCCGTGGAACCAAGATGACCGATTAATGAGGGAAGTTTTCTAAACATAGTCATAAATATTGGCAATTCAATATACATTGTTCCGAAACCATATTTTAATGGAAAGTCAATACCTCTCCATTGATGCATTAAAGGTAGTGTTGTTTTTTTATCAATAATTTTGCCAGTTAGTAGAGCACTCAGAAAAGTCAAACAATCGTTTCCTGTAGAAATCAATCCCCCATCAGCCCATGAAGACTCAAATGGCTTATTATATGATATTACTTGATCATTAAAATAAAACTCAGCAACTGGCATGTCAAGCTTTTCTATTGGTTCGGATCGTTTATAGAACCAAGTGTTTTTCAAACCCAAAGGAGAGAAAAGATTGTCTTGAAATACTCGAGATAATTTTTTGCTTTCTACTGATTCAATTATTTTGCCTAAAAGCTGGTAGTTAGTGTCCGAGTATTTTGCTTTTTGTCCAGGTTTAAAATTAGCTTTAAGTTTGTCACGTGCAATAGCTATTGTCTGATCTACTGTAATGGTTCTCTCAGGATTGTTTAAAATATAATTAAAGAAATTTGATCCTCCTTGAGATTTTTCAAGATAATAATCAGCAATACCGGAGGTGTGACTCAACAAATGTTTTATTGTGATAGAATTTGTATAATCAATACTTTTGTAAATATGAATTCCATTAACAAGTGTTTTTGGTAGAAAACTAACTATAGGAGCATCTAAATCAATTTTTTTTTCTTCGTAAAATTTCATTATAATTGCTGCAGTAAACATTTTAGTAATGCTTGCTATAAAAAATGGTGTTTCGGGAGTTATTGAAATTTCTTTTTCCTTGTTAGCAATCCCGGATGCACCAGACCAATTGAATTTTCCATCACCACTTGAAATTGATAGAATTGCACTATGGATATTTTTATCTTTTTCAAAAGTTGTATTAATAAAATCATGAAGTTTAGATTTTATAGGATTCATCTAATTTGCACCATTGATAGATTTCATTTCTGTTCTATTTTAATTAGTGATACTAAATTATATCATTTTAATTTTTCTTAAGAAATTTTTTTATTAAATTTGTAAGTAAATTAAGATGCTAATTATAAAGCATGGAAAATGCAAACTAAGATATAGTTAAAGTGGAGATTAAATTCAATGAAAATTGAAATACTGGGCACTCCTTTCAATGGTATTGGTTCACCCCCGAATATTGAAAATACAGCAGATGGTCTACGAGAGTTGAAACTGGTGGAACTTTTGGACTCAAAAGGGTGTTCAGTAAAAGATCTTGGCAATTTAGAAGGATTTCAAATACAAGATATCAAAGATTCTAAAACCGGAATTATGGATTTTGATCTCTGGGTTAACTTGTCCAATAGCTTATCGAAAAAGCTCGAAGGAATACTCAGCCGAAAAGGATTTCCTTTACTTCTTGGTGGTGACTGTAGAATGTTAATCGGAGTCTTCTCAGCTTTTGCACAAAGGAATGAAGAAATTGGCCTTATTTTTCTTGATGGTCACGCTGATTTCCATACTATTGAAACATCTCCTACTGGTGATCCTGCGGATATGGAATTAGCAGTATTAACTGGACGTGGTCCTGATAAAATTACGAGAATTGCAAAAAAATACCCTTTACTTGAAGAAAAGAATATCCTAGTTTACGGTATCAGAGCATGGGATCAAATTGCAGAATCAAATATAAAGGTCTTCGATTGTAAACAAATGAAAGAAAAGGGAATAAGAACTGCATTGGATGAGGGAATAGAAAGCTTTCCCGGTAAAGAACTTCCTGTTTGGCTTCATCTAGATGTTGATGTTCTGGATCCGAAACTAATGCCAGTTATGTTTCCTGAATCTGATGGATTATCTATTGAAGAATTACAGGAATTCCTCAGTCATGAATGGCTTTTGGGACAAACCATTGGATTGAATATTGCTTGTTATCATCCAGTTTTGGATAAAGACGGTAGTGCAGGATCTCGCTTAGTTTCATTGATTGCAGAATTTCTCTCACAGCAGAATATATAATCAGGTTCAGGTAAGATGTGATGATTCACTAATGGAGAAAAATCTACTTCATGAATCTTCTAAAATTCTTTGTATAGAAGTTTTATCGGTGAAGAATCAAAAAGGCGGAACTGAAATCAATAATATTCCCAACTTGACATTTCTTTTTTTGCTGAAATGTTTTTAAGTTCATAATCCAAATATTATCATTGGTTATTTCAAGTAAAAGGGTGGGTGTATTTGAGTTCTAAAGAGAAAATAGCTCAGCTTGTTGATATTAAAAATGAAAATGATTGTTCTTTATCTTTAATTGAAGATGGTTGGGTAATTAATGGTGTTCTAGTGAGAAAGGATGAGTTTGAGCAAATTCTACCTTTAGTTTTTCGAGATATTCCCTCAGAGAAAAAAAGAACAAATTTCTTAATCGTATTAAAAAAACTTGAGAAGGATGCTATCGTTTATCTTCCATTTATTACCAATATCATATTAAAAAAATGGTTTGTTGAGAAAAAATTTATTCAGAAATTTATCGAAATGATTATTTCAGTTACTGGTAATATTTCTGAGTATATCGATAAACTAAACGATATTAGATATCTTTCTGATTTAGGATCTCTACTTGAAATTGATAGAAAATTTGACCTTTCTCTTTCTTGTTGGAAGAAAGCAGTTGATACAACACCAGCATTCTTCTTTGGTTGGATTAGATTGAGTTTTAATCACATTCAATTAGGTGATCTAAATGAAGCTATACAAGCACTTTGGTATGGTGTTGTTAATAATAAGTACGATATTCCAGCTGGGAAGTTAAAAGGTAGGATAGATAAGAAATACCAACTTGAAATGGAAACTTTACTGAATAAATTACAAAAAAAAGAAAAACAAAATTACATGTTATTTTATATTCGGGGATTAATGGAAAATTATTTCCATAATGATCACAAATCAGCCATTGAATGTTTTAAGAAAAGTTTGAAATTAAATCCTCTTTTTACGGAAGCAGAAATACATCTAGCTAAATCCATCGGAAAAGCTGGAGATAAAGTTGGACAAATAAAAACTTATAAGAAAATCCTTGAAAGAGATGCGAAAAACACAAGAGCATTAAAAGAATTAGGATTATATCACAAAAATAAAACAGATTATGATTTAGCAGTCCATTATTTTGAAATACTTCACAATCTTGAACCTAAAAATAAGAATTGGATTGCTGAACTTGCTTTTCTATACAGAACTTCGTCTCAAAAAGTAGGGGCTAGGTCCAAAAAATCATGGAAACGTGATTTAAAAAAATCGTATTCTTATTATAAAAAACTCATTGCTATCGCTCCTTATGATGGTGAATATGTTTCCGGCTTTAATGGATTATTAATAGAACTTGCAAGATTCGTAGAAGCAAAAGATATTTTGTTCAACTACATGACACTCAAAGGACCATCAAAGACTTTTATCCAAAAATTAGATGCAGCATATCAATGGCTGAAAGTACCATTTGATGAGCAAGAAGTTATAGAAGAAATAAATTATAGAAGAAACAAGGATTCAGCTTATCCAAGAATACTAGAGTTCTTATCAACCGTCCGACCGGATATTCCTATCACACTTCCAAGAATAGCAAAATTTGTAGATTTTCCAGAAAAAAGAATGCAAGAAATATTAATAGAACTTGTTGAAGAAAATCCTGAAGTTGGGGAATATCTTGAATTGGAACAAGTTTTTATTCGAAAGCAAGATACTGATGAAATTATAAGTGATCTCAAGGTTAAGTATTCAACTTGTTATTATTGTGGTATGCCAATTGATTCTACTGATTTGTTTAATTGTTCTGCTTGTGACAAAGAGTTTCTCAAATGTAACGTATGCAAATTGCCGGTATCCTTCGGAGAAGAATTAGGGCAATGCAGTTTATGTGAAGCATTAGGTCATCTTACGCATATTGAAGAATGGGTTAAGACTCAAGGAAAATGCCCTACATGTTTACAAGAAATACCTCTTCTAGGTGTAATTCCTTTGATAGAGGATTTGAAAAAATAATTGATGCTCGAACTCACACTGCTCCTTGAAGAACTAGCAGGACGGTTTAGGAAGGACCTGCTTAGTTGGGATTTACCAGTAGATTGAGCATCCTGATAAAATAATGATAGATTTCACTCATTCTATGATAGCAGATGCTAGTTTTTGCTTTTGAAGCAATCGTATACTTGGTGAAGCCGATATCAATATACATCCTATTGCAAAACCAAGAATTAACAGATAATCTCCCCAAAAATACACAGAATCCAATTTGAAGAAAAACTGACTAATGAAATATTGAATCATTCGACCCAAACCTTCTCCACCAACTGCTATTCCAAAAAGAACAGCAAAAGTGATCAGAAAACCCAGCTCCAAGATGATTTGAAACCAAATTTGTCCTTTTTGAAATCCAAATGTTCTCTGCAATGCTATCTCACGTGTTCGTTCAATTATTGAAACAAAGGCTGTAACAAAGATAATTAGAAATGAAATAATCAAAGCTAAAATAATTGTTACTTTTACGATAAAGAGCTGTGTGTTAACCATGTGAACCATACGAGCTTCGTAAGTATCTTTCGTAATCGCATATTGAATTTGTATATTTTCATTCAAATCTAAGAGAATTGAGTCTAAAGCTTCTGAACTCAAAGAATCTATATTATTCAATTGAAGAAAGGCATTATTTATCGCAGAAAATCCTATTGTTTCTTCAATGGCAGGTATTAACATGAAGCATGAATTTGGTACGTCTAAATCACGGACTATACCAACAATTTCAATTCGAAACTCAGCACCGAATGACGAGAAGTTAAAATAATCACCGATTTCAAGCCCCAAGGGTTTTGCAGAATAACTTGAGATTATCCCTTCTTGAGCCGTTGCATTAGAAAACATTGTACCTTCCTCAAGATTTAGTGAGAATAATGATGAATTGTGTTGTAACCCTCTGATTTCTAAACCGTAATCAGGCGTGTCCGGTATCTCAGCATTTCCATGTAAATATGGTTCATAATTCTTGACAAAGATGTAATTTTCAAAAATACTCTCGATCTCAACTTCTGATTTGAAGGAATCAAATCGAGTTTGCACATCCCAATGGATCTGATCATTAAAGTAATTATCAAATGTTCCATTTATGGAAGACTGTGTTTGGATTAAGGCGAAGGAAATCGCAATAGCACCAATAAACGCACAAGTAATTAGAGTACCTCTTGCTCGATTTCGAGAAATATTGCGTAATGGATACTTTAGTGAAATGGATAAGATTGAATTTGGTTTTTGTGTTCTCTTCAAATTGGTTGGATCTTTCTTCTTAGTCTTAACTTTATACTCAGATTTCCCTCGAATTGCTTCGTAAGGGGTCATTTTTACGTTACTTCGACAAGCAACATATGTGAAGACTTGGGAGGTAAGAACTACAAGAGCAGGAACAATACCTAGCGCTATGGGTGAGAATTGAGTCAATATCTGAGGGATCCCCCATCGGGAGACCAAGACACGAACCATAATCTCTAATACACCATATGATCCAAGGATACCAATAAGAATAGAAAATAATGAGATAATTAACGTGCGGAGCATAAAAACCCGTAAGATGATTTTCGGTTTATAACCAAAAGCATACAACATACCAGTCTGTTTTCTCTGTTCAACAGCATATCGTTTAGTGATCAAATAAATGACGATTCCTGCACCCAAAATTATTGCACAAGCCATAACGAAAAGTACTTGAGAGGTTAGATTGAGGACATCTTGGAATAAGGAACTAATGCTGAATTCTCGAACATACCAGGAATAGAGCATTTGTGCTTCGATAGGATTGACTGCTTCGGATAAATCTGTTGCAAACGCTTCTACAAAGTCAAGGTCAGGATCATTTGGGAAATAAAATGCTATACTATCGAATTGAATTTCTGACCATTCATTAAATTCTTGGAAAGTATTGTAGTTAACATAGATGGCTCCTTCTAAGGATAAATCATAACTTAGAAATTCAATGGATTTCACCAAGCCAACAATTTCTACTTCTTTCTCACCAGCTAAGGTATAAAGGGTAATCGAACTACCAATCTCAACATCTAATTCCTTGGCAAATGATTCCAGAATAAAAGCTGTATTATTTCGCAATTCTGAAAATGCTGTATCTGAACTTATCTGATTGACAACTGGAGGAGCGGTTGCATTAATTCCAATAATACTTGTATAATACCAATTTGAAGCATGATACAACTGAAAACTACAAGAAGGGCGAATATCATATGAAACACCACTAAAGTTTAAATTGGTATTAATCAAATCATCCACACTAGAGCGAACTTCATCAACATTTCCTTGAAAACCCATTTCCAAGTATGTCAATTTATATGATTCATTGCTTTCAATGACAGAAGCATTGATACTAGGATCAATTGAGAACATAGCTAACGGAAATGA
>JABLTI010000205.1 GCA_013166835.1 Promethearchaeati archaeon
ATTGACGAATTCATTGTTGAACACTTGAGTAATTGGTATGTTAGACGCTCTCGAAGAAGATTTTGGAGTTCCGAAATTACAAAAGACAAAAATGATGCACTCATAACTTTGTACGAAACTCTTGTTACATTATGCAAGCTTCTGGCACCATTCATTCCTTTCGCTTCTGAAGAGATTTATCAAAATCTCGTAAAAAGATTGTACAAAGGAAAGGAAAAAGAAAAGCATCTTAGTGTTCATTTTGAGGATTATCCAGCCAAAAATGCAAAAGATATTAATCCACAACTAGAAGAAGCTATGGACTTTTCTATCGCAATTGTTGAAGGAGGAAGAGCTGCACGTGCAAAGGCGAATATTAAAGTTAGATTGCCAATTCAAGAACTAATTGTTGGGTGCTCAATCCCTCAACAAAAAATGGCAAATCAATTTCTGAGTGAAATCATGGAAGAACTAAATGTTAAGAAAGTAACCTTTCAATCTGAGCTCTCCGAAATGGTTGAGTATACATTTAAACCAAAATTCAAAATTCTTGGTCCTGTTTTCAAACAGAATGCTCCTGATATTGGAGAGGCTATCAAGAATCTCAAAGGAAAGAAAGCACATAAAGCTGCTCAAGAATTAAGGAAAAGTCAAGCTTTTACAATTGAAATAGAAATTGGATCATTCAAGATTCTTGAGGAACATGTAGAAATCATTTCAAGCGGAAGAGAAGGATATGCAGATGCTGCTTTTGAAGGTGGTCAAGTATTTATCAACACTGAACTTACACCAGAATTAATACAAGAAGGACTTGTTAGAGATATCATTAGACGTGTCCAATCCATGAGAAAAGATGCTGATTTGGAATATACTCAAAAGATTAAACTCTATTACAAAGGGAATAATGAAATCAAAGAAGCTATTGAGAATTGGGAAGACTACATTAAAACTGAAACTCTATCAGAGACGATAAAAACCGGTATAGTAAAGACTGGGATATCATCCGAATGGGAAATTGATGATAAGAAAATAGTGCTTACTATAGTTACTATTAAGAATTAATTACCAAATGAAAAGAGTATTAAAGCAAACTCAATACGACTGAAATCAAAAATATAAATTATTTGCAAATTTAATTAGTGAGGAGACAAAAAAAATTGACAAGAATTGTTGGAACATACAAAATCCTGCCAGAAGATCCAGAGATAAAGCCTGCAGTGATTAAAGAACGAATTATAAAAGCACTTCCTGAAGATATGAAGGTGACTGCTAGCGGTGAAAGACCAATTGCTTTTGGCTTAGTAGCACTTGTCGTTGACATTAATTTTGAAGAGAAAGATGGCTTACAAGATCATCTCGAAGAAGTTTTAGAGAAAATTGAAGGCGTTAGTGAAATAGAAGCTTTACAATTGTTTAGATTATAAGAAAGATAATCTATCTTGCAGAGAACTATTTCTATATTCTAATTTTATATTTTAATTCTCCAAAAAAAGGATATATTCCTTTGGAATGGAAATGAAAACTTTCTGACCTTTTTTGTACATTTTCTCAATCTGAGAACTTGTTTTTTGTATATTTAAATCTGTGGAGTTCACAGTGATTACTAGATCAATGTATGGTCCACCAAAAGATGATTTCTTAATAATTGCTAGAAATTCATTTATTTGATTCGTTTTTTTAATTGAAACGCTGATGTGTTCTGGAAAAATCGCTATCTTTTCTTCAGAAATTGTACGATCACTTGGTGCAAGAGTTTCTAATACCCCAAATGATGTTTCAAAAAGGAATTGGTTTTTCTTCTTTCTGAGAGTACCATCTAAAAGATTAGTCACACCCAAGAATTCAGCTGTAAATTGCTTCTTGGGAGTTAGATAGAGTTTTTGAGGTGTGCCCGATTCAATAATTTGTCCTTCATTTAGGAGAATTATTCTATCCGATATTTCCATTGCTTCTTTCTGATCATGTGTAACATAAATAGTTGACACCTGAATTTTTTGCTGAATTTCTCTTATAATATCTCTTAGAGATTCTTTAAGGGACATATCAAGAGCAGAAAGTGGTTCATCCAGAAGTAGCAATGAAGGTTTAGGAGCTAAAGCTCTAGCTAATGCAACTCGTGATTTTTCTCCTCCACTCAATTCTCTTGGATACCGTTTACCTTTACCCGTGAGATCTACTAATTCCAATATCTCTACAACTCGAGAGATAATATCTTCTTTTACCCACTTTCTAGTTTCTAAACCAAAAGCAATGTTTTCAGCAACAGTTAAGTGGGGAAATAAAGCATACGATTGAAATACAAAACCGATATTTCTATCCTCAGTTGGGACATTTGAGATATCAATTCCGTCAAATAAAATTTCGCCAGTATCGGATTCGATAAGTCCAGCAATTAGTCGTAAAACCGTTGTTTTTCCGCTACCACTGGGACCTAGAAGTGTTATAAGCTCACCATCTTCTAATTTGAAGCTAATATCCAATATAGCAATGGAATCCTCAAATGCTTTACTGATATTTCGAACCTCAATTGTTGGCATTGCTTAAACCTTTTACTTTCGTTGTTCTTCTTACTTGAATATATGATATTGATTTGTTATATATCATATTTACCTTTAAAATTTATAATCACTTAATATAATAGGATTATAATAATTACTGATGGTTTTAGAATATGAAATTGGAGCACTCTGGAAAAAAAACATTGAGAATTATGAGCTTATTAGCTCCAATTGTGCTTATAGCATTGTTTCTTTTGTTCCCTGTGTTTTCAGTTTTAATTTCTAGTTTTGTGGATGGAGAAGGTTTTACCTTTCAATATATTGGAAATATTCTGAGAGATAGATATTATTACAGGTTATTTGCTTTTACATTTTCTCAAGCAATTCTTAGTACATTAGTTTCTTTGATCATCGGTATTCCAATAGGATACTTTTTTGGCAAGTATGATTTTAAGGGAAGGAAATTCTTACTGACTTTTTTCACAGTTCCTTTTGTTTTACCTTCTGTCCTAGTTGGTATGGGATTTTTAGGTGTTTTTGGAGAACAGGAGTCTATTGGAGCACAACTAATTCTTATTGTTCTTGCTCATGCATTTTATAATATTCCTTTATTTGTTCATTTCATTTCTGCTTATTACAAAAATTTTGATAATGATATTATTGATGCTGCAAAAACATCTGGGAGTAAGAATTTTCACTTATTATTTAGGGTTTATTTACCACTTTTCCTCGTTCCTATTCTTACAGCTTCTATACTCACTTTTGTATTCTGTTTTCTCAGTTTCGGGGTAATCATTATTTTAGGCAATTTTAGAACATTAGAAACCCAGGTATTTTCAGAATACAGAGCAGGAGAAACTAATCTAGCAGCTGCACTTGCTTTACTGCAGTTGTTTGTTATTCTAACAATAGTCCTACTATATTTGTTTTATATGCGAAGACAAACCCGTC
>JABLTI010000080.1 GCA_013166835.1 Promethearchaeati archaeon
GCGGGATAAATCCTATTAATATTGCTAAAATAGATATTGTTAATAATTTTGCATTTAATTTCAATAACATCCTCTCATTTTTTGTTGAAAATTAATTAATACCTACCTTATATTTTCGGTTTATTGTTTTTATTATTTATGCTTACAATAATTCTTGTTTAGAATTTAATGATTTCAAAATATCTTACTGAAAATCCAGAATAATCGTCTAAAGAAGTATCTATATTGATTTAATCTTGTGGTTTAGTCCATTTTAATTGAAAAGTATCAAATTGAGGAATCAACACATAATTAACAACTCACACATTCAGTTATAACCAATTTGCCTTCATGAACTATTTTAGAAATATTATGTAACATCTTTCTCTTCAGATGAGATGTTCGGTTTGCAGATACTTCCCACTTTAGCGTGTCCTTCCCGAACCGGACTGCTTGTCCTGCAAGAAGAAGTATGAGTCCTGAGCACCATTATCTGTTCTTTTTTTTGTCACAATCCTTATTATTTGATGAACAGAAGTTATTCTCTAGTGAAAAAAATGAAAGCTTCAGATCTTTTCGTAAAGGCTTTAGAAAATGAAGGGGTGGAATATATTTTTGGCATTCCTGGAGAAGAGAATCTAGATTTACTTGAATCAATCAGAAAATCTTCCATTAAATTGATTCTCACTAGACACGAACAAGCAGCTGGTTTTATAGCAGCTACTTATGGAAGGTTTACAGGTAAAGCTGGAGTCTGTTTATCAACTCTAGGTCCAGGAGCAACAAATCTTGTAACAGCTGCTGCATATGCTCAATTGGGAGGTATGCCTTTAGTTATGATTACAGGACAGAAACCAATAAAAAAAAGCAAACAAGGCAGATTTCAAATCGTTGATATTGTCAATATGATGAAACCCCTAACCTATTTCACTAAACAAATAGTCAATGGCAATGCAATCCCTTCTATAGTCAGAGAAGCATTCCGATTAGCAGAAGAAGAGAGACCTGGAGCAGTTCATATAGAATTACCTGAAGATATAGCTAGGGAAGAAACCACTGCTACTATTTTTGAAAAACATGATATTAGACGACCATCTGCTGATGAAAAGGCTATTGATTCTGCTATAAAAATAATTGAATTAGCTAAACACCCCTTATTACTCATCGGTGCAGGAGCAAATAGGAAAAGAATACAGAACGCTTTAGAGGAGTTCATTAATAAAACGGGAATACCATTTTTCAATACTCAAATGGCTAAAGGGGCTGTAGATGAAAGGCACCCTCTTTTTTTGGGTACAGCAGCTTTGTCAGATAATGATTATCTTCATTGTGCAATTCGTAAAGCTGATTTAATTATCAATGTTGGTCATGATATTATTGAAAAACCTCCTTTCTTCATGCGTCATGGTGAGACAAGAGTTATTCACTTAAATTTCTTCAAAGCTCACATAGATGATGTTTATTTTCCTCAAATTGAAGTTATTGGAGATATAGCTAATTCCGTTTCTAAAATAACTGAAAATATCGATGTAAGTCAAAAGTGGGATTTTAAATATTTCAAAAAAGTAAAGAAAGAAGTCGATAACCACACCCAACAAGGATCAGACTGTAATGATTTTCCTGTTAAACCACAGAGATTAGTAGCAGATGTTAGAAAAGCTGTTCCTGAAGATGGAATTATTACACTAGATAACGGAATATACAAGATATGGTTTTCTAGAAGTTATTATGCTTATGAACCAAATTCTATTATCTTGGATAATGCTTTAGCAACTATGGGTGCAGGTTTACCATCAGCTATAGCAGCAAAGATTGTTTATCCAAAGAAGAAAGTTCTAGCTATTTGTGGCGATGGAGGATTTCTTATGAATTCACAAGAATTAGAAACAGCCATTCGATTAAATCTTGATTTTACCGTTTTAATTATTAATGATAGTGGTTATGGTATGATAAAATGGAAGCAAAAAATCATGAAATTTGAGGATTGGGGATTAGATTTCTCAAATCCAGATTTCGTAAAATATGCAGAAAGTTATGGAGCAAAAGGATATAGACTTTCTAAGACTGAAGATTTATTGCCACTTTTACAAAATTGTTTGAACTCAAAAGGAGTACATGTTATTGATCTACCTATAGACTATTCTGAAAATGTTAAAGTCCTTATTGATGAGTTACTTAAATTGGTTTGTATCTTAGATCCATCAACAGAGCCACTAAAAGAAATGAAATTAGAGTTTCATTCATGAAAATATAATTTTGTAAAACCGTACAATTATATAGACCTACATTCAAAGTTCTTACTGTATTGCAAAGGTGAAGATGTTGACATTAGTTTCAATAAATCCTACTACTGGTGAGAAAATTAAAGAATATCAAGAAATGACACCAGAAGATGTTTCAGAAATATTACAAAAATCTAATGAAGAATTTAAGAAATGGAGACGAGTTGCTTTTAGTGAAAGAAAGAAATTAATGTTAAAAGCTGCCAAAATCTTACGAGACAACAAAAATTCCTATGCAAAAATGTTGACTTTAGAGATGGGGAAAATCTTTAAGGATGCTATTGCTGAAGTAGAGAAATGTGCTTGGGTTTGTGAATATTATGCTGAAAATGCTGAAACAATTCTAAAACCTGAGTTAGTTGAAACAGAAGCAACAAAAAGTTTTGTAGCTTTTCAACCATTAGGAGTAATTCTTGCAGTTATGCCATGGAATTTTCCATATTATCAAGTATTCAGATTTGCTGCACCAGCTCTCATGGCTGGGAATGTCGGTGTTTTAAAACATGCTTCTAATGTTCCCGGTTCTGCTTTAATAATTGAAGAAGTTTTTAGAAAAGCTGGTTTTCCTGAATATGCATTCAAAACATTACTTATTGGTAGCAAACAAGTTGCAGCAGTAATAGAAAATGACATAGTAAAGGCTGTTACTTTAACTGGAAGCACTCCAGCAGGCAGAGCAGTAGCTTCTAAAGCCGGTGAAATGCTCAAGAAAACTGTTTTGGAATTAGGTGGTAGTGATCCGTATATTATTCTTGAAGATGCAGATAATGAAGGAGCTGTAATGACTTGTGCCTATAGCAGATTAATTAATGCTGGACAAAGTTGTATAGCCGCTAAAAGATTTGTTATAGTGGAATCAAAGAAAGATGATTTTGTAGAAAGATTTGTAGAATCCATGAAATTAATGGAAATGGGTGACCCACTCAAACCTTCAACAAATGTAGGTCCTTTGGCTAGATATGATTTAAGGGATGAGCTTCATCAACAGGTTCAAAAAAGTATAGAAATGGGCGCTGAGCTGCTTCTGGGTGGGTACATTCCTGAAGGTCCTGGAGCTTTTTATCCTCCAACAATCCTTACTAATGTAAAGAAGGGCATGCCAGCATATGATGAAGAACTTTTTGGACCAGTTGCCAGTATCATTATAGCAAAAGATGAGAAGGAAGCAATCTCCATTGCAAATGATTCAATTTTTGGTTTAGGAAGTGCTGTTTTTACCAAAGATATTGCTAGAGGAGAAAGAATTGCTGTTGAGGAAATTGAAGCAGGAAGTTGTTTCATTAATACGTTTGTAAGATCTGATCCTAGATTACCTTTTGGTGGAACTAAACTAAGTGGATATGGTAGAGAATTGTCTCATTATGGTATCAAGGAATTTGTTAATATCAAGACCATCTATATAAAATAACCAAGCTACAATAAAACAATAAGTTTTAATCTAAAATTTTTTTACAATTACTTCTAATCATCTTAGCGTGTCCTTCCCGAACCGGACTTCTAGCCCTTAAAGAAGAAGTGTGAGTCCTGAGCATCGATTATTTTTTCTTCTTTCTTTGAACTGCTTCCAATCTATCAAGAGATGATGTTTTTTTAAATTTGGAGTTTTATCTAGAATTAGACAAAAGAAACATAATTTCTATAGAGGATATTTATTACAAGCTTCAGTTATTGTAATATTAATAGTTTTAAAACGCTAGAAGAGACTATGCAAGGAGATATTGATTAATAAAGTAGGTTGCACCTATGACTGAGAGTCCTTTCACTGATCCCACTCACCAACCAACCTTGGAGGAAATCAGATCAGCTCTAGGTTCTTGCTTCCCTCTCTGGGAACGCTTAACCACTTTTATCGAGGAAACCTATAAGATAGAAGGAACTTGGAGCACTTGGGGTCCAGCAAAAACTGGTTGGAATCTCCGTTACCGACGAAAGGGTAAATCACTGACTGCTTTACATCCTCAACAAAATCGGATTCTTGTACAAATCGTACTCGGTAAGGTTCAAGCTGAACGTGCTCTACAGCTTGAGCTTGGAGAGAAGGTCTCACGAATGTTGCAGGAGTCCCCGCAGTTGCGAGACGGACGTTGGCTGCACATTCCAGTGACCAGTGAATCCAATGCAAATGATGTGGAAAGTCTTTTACTGGCAAAGATACGACCACCTCGAAAGTTTTGAGGTTTTGGTTGTAGAAAATCAAGAAATCAATTCTCTTATTCATTCGACCGATATCGCTAATTATCCTTTTCTCTTTCTTTTACATAATACAATCGAGTTGCTCAGCCAGCAGGTACTTCCCACTTTAGCGTGTCATTCCCGCACCGGACTGCTAACTTTTCAAAGAGTGAATGTTTTTATAAGCGAGAAGAAGCTATAGTTAAGTAAGTGATTAGTAATGGCTGATGATTGGAAAGCACACATAAGCTCGAAAGTAACCATTTGCCATGGAAGAGTGTGTATAAAGGATACTAGAGTGATGATTTCTGTCATCCTTGATTGCCTAGCTGAAGGTATGTCTGAGGAAGATATTCTTAAGGAGTACCCTTCATTGAAGAAGGGTGATGTGAATATCGCAATCCAATATGCTGCTTCTCTTGCTCGTGGTGAAACTATCCCTTTACGAGCTGAAAGTTGAAGGTGTTGCCATGAAATTCAAGCTCGATGAGAACGTTCCGTTTTCTTTGAAGAAACTTATCGAATCAAGAGGCGATCACCAAGTTGAGAGTGTTTTTCATGAGAAAAAAATCGGGATAGATGATCACACTTTGCTTGAATTATGCCTTCAGGAACAAAGAATTCTCATAACTCTTGATACTGATTTCAATAATCCAGTTATGCATCCTAAGGATTCGTTATATGGGATAATCATTCTTCGACCTTCTACTCAAGGGAAAAAGGCTGTTACTTCCTTACTCTCTCATTTCATGAGCAGTTATGAGTTTGAAAAAACCATAAAGAAAGTTCTTCTCGTTGAGTCTGAAAATATTTCTATTCGATGGGATTGTATTTAGTAAAATTAAGTGTTGTTCCCGTCTAGTTTTCGGGCGAGTTGCTCAGCCAGCAGGTACTTCCCACTTCAGCGTGTCCTTCCCGAAACGGACTGCTAGCCCTGCAAGAAGTAGTGAGTGTTAAGTAATTGCTCTTTAATCAAGGTAGTTCTACAATTCTCATGTGCTTCTCGTGAATAACAACAAATTTCTCAAAAGGATTGAATTCTTTATCTTCTAGTATTCTCTTAATAATTGATTTTATTTTGTCAGGAGAAGTTGGTGGAAATCTAAGTAAGATTATCCCCTTTGATTTCACCTTTTCCTTAAAAATTAGTTGACCAAAGTCTTTGTCAAAGCTTATTATCACTAGCTCATTAACAAACGCAAATTTCATTATATCTTTATCATTCATCCCTCTCTTACTCGAAGCAATACTTTCAATTGGAAATCCTTTCTCACTTAACTCCTTAATTACCACTAGAGGTATATTCTCATCTGCAAGGTACTTGATTTTCATTCTTCAACCTTCACTGGTCGCAATTGTTCCTCTTTTATAATGATTCTTGCATAATCTATTGCAGCGAGAATATCTGCTTTCTTTAGTTGAGGATAATTTTCCAAGATAGTTTCATATGCCCAATCATTTGCTAGCAACTCTAAAATAAACTCAACTGCTATTCTTGTTCCTTTTATGATTGCTTTACCTGTCAGTACCTTTGGATTTACCTCTATTCTTTCGTTTATTAAAGGAGTTGTCATACATTCATCACTAGATATCTTATTCCTATTTTCTTATATTAACTCTTTTACACATTATTTATTCTGACAAAAAACCTGTGGTGTACGCGTCGAGTCTTCGAGCGAGATGTCAGCCAGCAGGTTCTTCCCACTTTAGCGTGTCCTTCCCGAAACGGACTTCTAGACCTTCAAGAAGAAGTATGAGTCTTGAGCATCTTTTTTTCCGAAAAGTAAATGAATTTATTAATTAATGTTTGCTAAATAAAAGAATGAGATGAATTTCATTTTTTCTTTAATAATTTACATATAACCTCTCATAATTTTAGAATAATTTCCAAATCTATGAGAATTTTTTTAACTCTAATATTTTATAAAAATCTAATACACTCTCTTATGAAGGTCTTCTGGCTATATCAAGGGATTATACAATTGCTGAAGGATTTTTGTGATGATGTATAACTAAAAAGGAGGAAAAATATCTCATATAAAATAAAAATAACTTTTGTGAAAGTTTTTGGACCAAAAGAAATAATTGGTAAAGATTTCATCCTACTTTCTGGAAAACCAATACAAAAATGTGGTTTTTTTGATGAAGGGGATAAATTCATAGTACCAAAAACAGGAATAATGTCTGAAGGTTTTTGCCAACATGCTTATTACGCAATTTACAGGAGCTTAGATTTCATTAGATTGAGTGGAGGATACAAGGATTGGACTGGTGAAGATGTTATCTACAGTGCTTGTTCTGATGGCATTCGACCTGTTTGTTTTAAATTAGAAAGAATATGAGTTTCTCTTTGAAGCTCATTAAAAAGATTGTAAATAGGATGTTATTTGTTTGGGTGTTATTACTAGAACATTTGATTACATGAATACTAAAACTTGGTGGATACTATTTTGGGGGATAGTAACCTCTATCCTACAAGCAGTTTTTGCTCTAGCAGCACCAAAAGTTGTGGAGAACATTGTAAACCGAGTATTCTATGGTGAAGATTTTAACATTATGATTTCTCTATTAGCTATTTATATTGCGGTTTATTTTTGTATGTCTACTTGTAGATTTCTACAACAATACTTGAATACTTACATTTCCCAGACAATCATTTATGGACTTCGAAGCGAGTTGTATCGTACCATCCAGAAACAATCAATTGATTTTTTTGATCGAGTAGAGACTGGCCAACTAATCTCTAGAGGTACAAGTGATATCCGTGCAGTTAATGGTTTAATGAGAGAAAGTCTTCGCTTATTTATTCGAGCTATTGTTTCTTATATTGGGATTTTTGTTTTGATTGGTATAGTCGATTGGACTTTAATGCTTGTTGTGCTTTTGATAGCTTTAATTTTATTTGCAGTTATGTTTTATTACCTTAAACGTGTAAATCCCTTATTTCGCGTTATTCGCGAGAAATATGGTGATCTGAACTCAGTCCTCTCTGAGAATATATATGGAGCACCTGTGGTTCGTGCATTTAATGCAGAAAAAATAGAAATGGACAAATTCCATAAAAATAATCTTGATTACTATATTCTCAATAAAGAATTAACCAGATTGCAAGCCATTTTTACTGCTCTTTTTCCATTTCTTCTTGGTATTGGTTCATTTTTTCTTTTATTTTTAGGAGGAAGAATGGTTATTAATGGTGAGATATTAGTGGGAACCTTAATTGCAGTTAATATTTATCTTCTTTTTTTAGGTGTTCCTACAAGGTTCTTATCTTTGGCAATCTTACAGTATCAAGAAGGTTTTGCTTCCTTAAAGCGACTATATGAAATCTATGATATGGAAAAGTGCATTGTTGAAAAGCAAGAAGCAATTGATTTACCAGCTGTTAAAGGAGAGATTGTTTTTGATAATGTAAAATTTGCTTATGTTGAAGGTGAACAACTTGTTCTTGATAATGTGTCCTTGCAAATTAATCCTGGTGAAACAATCGCTTTCTTAGGCACTACAGGTTCAGGGAAAAGCACTCTTGTAAGTTTAGTTCCACGGTTTTATGATCCACAAGAAGGAGCTGTTTTAATTGATGGATTCAATATCCAGGATGTTACCTTATCTTCACTTAGAAAACAGATTGCTGTAGTTCAGCAAGAAGCTTTTCTTTTCGCGAAAAGTATACGTGAAAATATTGCTTTTGGAAAACCAGATAGTACTAATGAAGAAATTATTCGTGTTGCAAAAATAGCTCAAGCTCATGAATTTATTATGAATTTACCAGATGATTATGAAACAATACTTGCTGAGCGAGGAACAAACCTTTCAGGAGGACAAAGACAACGTTTAACTATTGCCCGTGCTCTTCTGCTTAACAATCCTATATTAATTATGGATGATTCATCAAGTGCACTTGATTTTGAAACAGAGCATCAATTCCAAAAAGCTGTTTGTGAACTTATTAAAAATAAAACTACTCTTATCGTTACTCAAAGACTTTCGACGATTAAATTTGCTACAAAAATTGTTGTTATGGACAAAGGTAAGACTGTTGAGTTAGGAGCTCATGACGAGCTGATAGCTAAAAGCGGATTATACAAACGTCTTTATGAGACTCAACTTGTTAATCATAACCAAATTTCTGTTGGCAATGAGGTAGAAGAAAAAGTAGCTGTATTACCAATAGAATCAACTCTTATAGAAAAGCAAGCAAGGAAAAAAACGGAAAAAAAGAGGAATGAAGGATAAGCTTTCTTTGAGGTGAAAACTTTGGCTTTAACAGGTTTACCAAATAGTTTCTTTGATGCAGTTGCTGAGGAGAAGGATAAAAAGGAAAAAGTTTCAGATCTCAAATTAATCCGATGGTCCTTTAGTTATCTAAAGGAACATAAATTGCTTGTCTTTGTTACTATTTTATTTATAATTACAAGCTCTGTAGTTGCTCTTGCTTCACCACAATTAATACGCTATATTATAGATGATGCTTTTGGTGTTAATCCTACTTCTGTAGGTGATTCAACTCTTTTACTTTACTTAACCTTAGGATTGCTTAGTGTAACTATATTAACAGCAGTTATCCAAATTTTCAAAACAATCGGTTTAAATAATCTTGGATTAAGAGCAATTAGGGATATTCGTGATGATGCTTTTGGGAAACTGCAAAGTTTTTCCCTTGATTTCTTTGATAATAATGAAGCCGGTCGTATTATCTCTAAAGTAACAAATGATTGTGATCGCATTAATGAATTAATCAGTGGAGGATTTGTTGCAGCATTTACTGATTTCCTAACATTAGTTGGAATTGTTATCATGATGTTGTTTATGAATTGGCAGCTAGCCTTAATATCTTTGGGATTAGCAATTCCACTTGTTTTGATCTTTATTTTTGTTATTCGATCTAGAGCACGAAAAATCTACCGAAAAACTCGCCAAACTATTGCTATTCTTACTGCTAATCTTACAGAAAGCATTTCTGGTGTTCGAATTTCCAAATCTTTCAGTCGGGAAGGGAAAAATATTGAAGAATTTACCAATTTGTTAGACCAAGATAAAGCTGCTAATCTAAAAGCCGAACTTATCTTCGCATTGATGTTTCCAATAATCAATTTTATTAGTAGTGTGGTTATGGCTTTCATTTACTTCTTCTCTGGTTGGATTATAAATAATCCTTCATCAGCGATTTTCTCTGGTTTACTAATAGGTACTGCGATTGCATTCACTCAATATATTGCAAACTTTTTCCAACCTTTTCTAAATCTAACTTTATTTTATAACACTTTTCAATCGACTATGGCTGCTACTGAGAGAATCTATGATCTAATGCATATAAAACCCCAAGTTATAGAGAAAGAGGATGCGTATGTTTTACGAGAAATTTTAGGTTTAGTTAGATTTGAGAAGGTTACTTTTGGTTATAATGATGAAGAATTAATTCTAGATGACTTTAATCTTGATGTAAAACCTGGAGAAAGAATTGCTATTGTGGGACCTACAGGTGCCGGAAAAACAACTATAATTAATCTTCTCTCAAGATTTTATGAAATTCAGGAAGGAGCGATTTATATTGATGATCATAACATACAAGATATAACTCTTCATTCACTCCATTCTCAGATGGGTATTGTTTTGCAAGATCCCTATCTGTTTTCAGGGTCAATTAGAAAGAACATTTGTTATGGAAAAGAAAGTGTATCTGAAGATGAATTAATAGCTGTAGCAAAAACAGTGAATGCTTATGATTTTATACAAGAACTTCCTCAAGGGTTTGAAACTCAGGTAGGAGAACGAGGTTCTCGTCTTTCGTTTGGTCAAAGACAACTCATTTCCTTTGCACGAGCTTTGTTGGATAATCCTAAGATTCTCATTTTGGATGAAGCAACAAGCTCTGTTGACCCCCATACAGAGCTTTTGATCAAGAGTACACTAGATAATTTATTGGTAGATAAGACCTCGATTATTATTGCTCACCGATTATCCACTGTTCAAAATGCTGATAGAATTATTGTTCTGAAAGATGGAAGAATCGTTGAAGAAGGCACTAATAATGAACTTCTGCAAAAGAAAGGAGAGTATTTTCATTTATATCAATTGCAATTTAAGGAACAAGAATAGTTTTTTAGTTGTTTTTTGTGAGTAAGACTAGATTTGCTTTATAATCGAAGAATTAAAACTCTTTATCAACTGTAATAAAAGGAATACTTGGAAAGGGCTGCTTAGGAAAAATAAAAGAGAATAACCATCTTTATCAACATATAAATTACCATGTGAACCCACAAGAATTTCGAGAGTTCCATCATCGACAAGATCTGCTACCGAAGCTGTAGAAATTATAATATCACTTGTAAAGTTCCGCTTACTATATACTCCTATTGTTTGAAGTTGTATTAATGTATCATTTAATGGTTCTTCTTTTTTCGCTTCAATATTGATTGGTTTAATAAAAATAATTATCAATAATAAAAAAATAATCATCAAATTCAGCCTTGCTTTTTTCGACTTAACCCACCCCGAAAGTTATATAAAATAAGCTCTAAAAATTCTTCTACTTTTCGATTAAAAGAATCACTACTTACCACTTCAGCGTGTCCTTCCCGAAACGGACTGCTAGACCTTAAAGAAGAAGTGTGTGCTGTTGAATTAAATAATTGTTATAATTATATACGCAGAATGTTCCTGTTAAAAAAATCATCTAGATTAAAAAATCAAAGAATGCTGGAATTTTATTTATCCAACATCTTTCAAACAATTCCTATTACATTACAATTATTTCTTTATTGACATAGTAATGCTCTCTTCTTCTGTCTTCACAGAATATTGCAGCTTTTGTTTTTCTATAATTGGTTGCCAAACATTGTAAATGCGTTCAAAATCATCCCGAGTAATTTGAGCAGCTTTTAGCAATTCTATATTAGGATAGTCCTTTATTACAATAGTTCCTTCATCTTTTTTGATATCCACCGATTCGACTTTTGCACCAAAATTGGTCATGATTCTTTCCACATTTTTTACCACTTGCTCTAATGTCATATCTTCTTCCCAAGTTTTGGCTCCAAGTTCTCCATATAAAAGACCAAATTCTTCTATAGGTTGATTAATTTTTTTCAAATGTGCAACCGCAGCTATTGTCGCCATGTTTAAATTCGTTTGCAAACTAGCAATAATTTCTTTTAGTACAGAAATTTCTTCTTCTTTTTTTTCTGTCATTTTCATTTCACATACATTCGTTAGTGTTTTAAAATCTTGAAATCGATTACTTTCAAGCATTGTATCTAAGAAATTTTATTTAAAATTTTGAAGGTAGAGCTATTTGATTAGTCAGAGTCTAATAATAGAATATAACGAAAACTACCCTCATGTTAAGCTAATGTTAACTGCTTAATATTTCTTCTGGGTTTAATCATTGTTTTTTATGTAATTTAAGAGATTAAATGAAAAGGTAGTTCTAAAAAAAATATTTTCTAGTTACATTTAGCTTTAGAATTTTGATAAAAACTATTAAATAAATTATTTTTTGTCGCTAACTTTGGAAGTCTAATCTAGTTATTTAACGCTTATTTCAAGGTTTTCTTTGATGTTTAAATCTACCATAAAGCATTCAATTATGATGAAGTGTGTCATTACCGAAACGGACTTCTAGACCTTAAAG
>JABLTI010000081.1 GCA_013166835.1 Promethearchaeati archaeon
TGGGTTGCTTTTCCAGGAATAATTGATGTGCATTGCCATGCAGCTGTTTTCGAAGAAGAGGTTGGTCTCGGTCTACAGGATGGCAATGAATGTACTGATCCAATTACTCCTCATGTTCGTGTTTTAGACGCTATTAATCCAGTTGAAAAAGGTATGAAACGAGCAATTGGTAGTGGTGTTACTTGTGTCTGTATTGCTCCTGGCAGTGGTAATGTTGTTGGAGGTCAAATGACCACCATTAAAACTCATGGGAGAATTGTCGATGATATGGTCATTCAAGAAGTTGCAGGCATCAAATGTGCATTTGGTGAGAATCCAAAAAGAGTTTATGGTGGCATGCAAAGAACTCCCTCAACTCGTATGGGCAATCTTGGCGTTTTCCGTCAGCTTATGATGGAAACTCAAAATTATATGAACAAATGGGATGAATACAAGAAAAAGCTCAAGCAATACAAAGAAGACTCTAAGGATTATGAGAAGAAGAAAAAAGAAGGCAAAGATAAGGATCTTAAGAAACCTGTAGAACCCACCATACCCGATAAGAATATTAAATATGATGCAATGGTTCCTGTCTTCAAAAAAGAAATTCCACTCAGAGCACATGCTCATCAAGACAATGATATTATTTCAGCAGTTCGACTTGCAAAAGAATTTGATGTTAATGTCACAATTGAACATTGTACTTATGGACATAAAATTGTTGATTTCCTTGCAGAAAATAAAATTCCAGCAATTGTTGGTCCCACCTTTGGATTTAGAACCAAGATTGAACTCAAAGATATGACTTGGAAAACATACGGAATTCTATATGATAAGGGTGTTCTCGTTGCTCTAACTTCTGATCATCCGGTTGTTCCATTACAAGAACAAACAGTATATGCAGCGATTGCTCATCGTGAAGGATTGTCCAAACAAGGAGCTTATGAAATTATAACTATTAATGGAGCTAAGATCTTAGGTTTAGATGATAGGATTGGTTCTATAGAAGCAGGAAAAGATGCTGATATTGCTTTGTGGAATGGTGATCCGCTTCTAGTTCATTCTAAGGTTCAAAAAGTCTTCATCGATGGTGAAATCATCTACGACATTGAAACCGTAACTGAAGAAATATTCTGAAATAAAGTAATAGCCACAACTCTATGTGGCTTCTTTTTCCTTTTTTTAAAGTAATTGTGCAATTTGAGCGAGTTGTATAGCTGTCGACGTAGATTCACTTTGCGAAGCGATTCCTCCAATCAATGCTAATGCAAGTAAACTCACAATAGACAGAATCGTAATCACAATTCCTTCTAATAAATCAAATTTATTATCATCTGAAATCATCATGCTCAGTGCAACAGACATGATGAAAATACCACCCATAACAATCGTAATATCCATTGATATTGGAATTCCAATATCAAGTATTCCGCTTAAAACGAATGGTATACCAAAGAGAAGGAAGAAAGTCTGATTAATTGCAGATACTTGATGAACCAAACCGACTTCTATTTTTTCTTTTTCTTTACTTAATAATCCTCTTAAGGTTACAACAAGCTCAGGTGATGAGGCTACTATTCCCACAATTACAGCATAAACTAATACATCTGTTTCAAATCTCTCAATTCCGTGTTCAATTGATGAAGCTAAAATTTCTCCGCCCCAAATAATTCCACCTGCTCCTACTAAGAAAAGTGCAATTATTATAATCCAAGGAAATCTACGTAAAGTCGCAAGAGCATCATTTCTATTTCGACGTGATTTCTGAGCATTTCTCCCCATTTTTCTTTTTGAATCATTATTACCATTGACTTCATAAGAATCATTTTTATTTATTTGCTTTTTCTTGCTTGCTTTTGCTGGTTTATCACCTATTGTTCTTAATTTTATTTCTGATACAAGTGTAACAGGTTCAATTTGAACCAACTCATCTTCATCTGGTAAGAATTCAGTTATAAGAGTTTGTGGAGTTGAAGTTCGTTTCCCAAATCTAGTTATCAAGATTATTACAAAGAAAATATAAACTAATATTAAAGCAATACCTATTACGATTTCGAAATACTGATCATAGGTTGTTACAGTTAATCCTTCACCTGTAAATTCAAAATATAACCCGTATATCATAATTACAAATGAAAATACCATCATTCCTAAGATTAGATTCGCTTCATAGAAAGTTAATTCCCGTGGTAAACCAAATGGTTTGTCTCGAGACACAAAAATCATTGCTATTCCTAAGAAGAAGATATTGATTATAACCGTTGCAAGTATCAAAACAATGGCAGTCGTTGCCATATTATTAGCAGCTACTGTATCACCATCTATTCTATATCTATTTGATTTTATTAATAAAATCATAATTACTATCAATTCTGCTAACGCAGCACCTATTGCTTGTAAAATTCCTTCTAAATAAGGATTCCAGTTCAGCTTATCACTCATACCCTTAACACCGAGTATGATAATCTCAGAAGCTCCAAAAACCAGGAATAATCCTGCTGCAAAACCAATTAACATCTTTAGAAGTAAATAGCTCCCTTCAGGCAAAACCCTTTCTAGAACAATAAAAGCAACACCAAATAAGAGACCTAGAATTGTTGATATTATTGTTGTTTTGTGGATATTTGTGAATATAGTTCCAATTGCTTCTTCTGCTTCAATAATTTCTAGAATATCTGGGGAATCATCATCTTCAGTAATGACCGTAGGTAAATCCCAATCTTCCGGTTCTTCTAATCCTTCTACGTTTTCTGATTTATTAGGCGGGGGTTCACTGCCCTCGTCATTTTCACTCATTTATTTCCGATTACCTCTGTAGGGAACAAAAAAATGTTCAAGACCAAATAGTTGTGATTGTATTTTGTAATCGTTCCTTTTAAATTATTTGTTTTCACATAATTAATTAGATGAAAATTGGAAGAAAGAACTATAGTCCTTTTAATAATCCAAAGTACTTTGTAAATTTCAAGAGATATTTGATTCCTTTGATTTTGAGCTTTCCAGTGAGAATTGCTTTTACAGGTTTAGCTTTTCCTAGTACTAAACCAAAAAATCCTGGTTTCGTTGTAATTATTGCTCCATGACATTCTTTCTTTTCCTTTCTGATATTTTCTTTAGTGTTTTTTATGGGATGAAAAGCTAATTTTCCATCTTTAATTATAACTTTAACAGCAGTAGTATCATCTTTAGCAACTAAAAGAAGTGAATAGTCATCTAGTTTATACTTTTCTGCAAACTCTTTGTTTTTGTTAAGTTGTTTTAGTAAAGTATAAATTATTCCGGAAAAGCCTTCGTAAGGTTTAACTTCTTCGTAAAGAGGAAGAACCATTTCCATTGCTTTTCTAAAACGAACTAGTATTTCGTCAACAATGGCTTCATCCATAATTGTTGAAAGCATAAAACCAGTAACACCCCGGGATATGACATATAGACCTTGTAGAGCCAATGCAACCTGAAGATACTCTGAAAGTTCTAAGAAAGGAATTGTATTAAAGACTACTTGCTGCTTATTCATTGGAACTCCATCTGGAAATTGGATGAAAGCTATCGATTGAATACCGCCGACATTACATTTTACACCCAATTCAGCCATTATTTTTTTCAAACCTTCTCGTAATCTTAATCCTAAGACATCTAATTTCTTAATTGCTGCTTCATCATATAATTCAAGAGCAGCTATCCCAGCAACCATAGACAAAGCATTACCACTAAAAGTTCCTGAGTGCATAATGTAGCCCTTCTTCAATGGACTAAATTGCTCCATAATTTCTCTTCTACCTCCAAAAGCACCGATTGGTAATCCACCACCAATTGTTTTTCCTAAGGCAGTAAGATCAGGGATAACACCAGACATTTCTTGTATTCCCCCAGTGGCTACTCGTAAAGTAATCACTTCATCAAAAATCAGAAGTATTTCATATTTTGTGCATAGTTCTCGTAAACCTTTCATGTATTCAAGAGTAGCTTCGGCAGCGCCCCCGTAACCCATGACAGGTTCAAGGATAAACGCAGCGATTTTCTTATGATGCTTTTTCATAATCTTTTCCACGGCTGCTAGATCATTAAAGGGTACAACAAAGACATCTTGGAGCAATGTTTCTGAGATTCCTCTTTCAACGAAAGGAGTGGGCATTCCCTCCGCAGTCAAATCAGGATCCATATTTATCATTACATAATCGTGAGAACCGTGATATCCTCCTTCAGCTTTAATAAGTCCTCTTTTTCCTGTAAACCCTCGAGCAGCTCGTATTGTAAACATAGTTGCCTCAGTTCCAGAATTACAAAAGCGTATTTCTTCAATCGAAGGAACTCGATCACATAGAATTTTGGCAAGCTTGTATTGACTTTCCAAAGGTGCTGAATGAGCTGTTCCACGTTTTGCTTGTTTTTCAAGTGCTTCAGTAATCTTCGGGTGTCCATGTCCATGCAATAAAACTGTCATATTATTCTGAACATCAAGATACTGATTACCATCCACATCGTACAAGTAATAACCTTCACCTCTATCTATAAAGAATGGATATGGTGGAAAATAGGCTATATTTCGTGTTCCGCCACCTGGCAAATACTTCAAAGCTTTTTCAAATAGCTTTTTCGATTTTGGGTTTCTTTTTTCAAATTCCTTAATAATATCTTTTTTTACTTCTTCAGAATTCCTAGATGCCATTTAAATTCAGCTCTTTTGAATATCTCAATCAACTTATTTACAAAATACTTTGTCTTATAAAAACTTTCATTCAGTAATAATAAGAAAAATAAGAAAAAAAGGTAAGAAAATCTTCCTTTAAACAAAAATCAGATTAATTTAGCAAGCCACCTACTACGCTTAACGCAAGAAGACTCGTTATTGACGCGAGTAGAATTAACATTCCTTCCACCCGATCAAAGTGATTATCATCAATAATCGTTAGGTGCAATGCGAGTGAGATCACGAATATTCCCGTAAAGACTAACGTCGTATCTAACGCAACAGGAATATCGACATTTATAATCGATGCAAAGAGGAATGGAAATCCAAAAAGCAAGAAGAATGTTTGATTTATAGATGAAACTTGGTGGACTAGACCAATTTTAATGTCTTTTTTCTCAGGATCAAGTATTGCTCTCATAGTTATCGTAGCTTCTGGGGCTGATGAAACAAAACCTACAATAACACTATAGACTAGAATTGGCAAGCTAATGATTCCTAACCCACTTTCTATTGAATCTGAAATCATCGTACCTCCAAAAACTATTCCTGATATTCCTACAGCAAAAGCAATTACCAGAATATACCACGGAAATCTTCTGAGTGCTACGAATTGTTCTCCTTCTTCATCTTTATGATTGTTTCCGAAAATATTCTTAACAAATTTTTTCAGTTTGCTTTCTTTGATTTCATCATTATTTTTTTCATGTTTCTTCCCATTTTCTTCTGGAAAGTATTCAGTAATTAATGTTTGGGGACCAATCCTCCCTGTGCTTTTAGCCTTCGCATCTCCTATCATGAAAAGTATGAAGAGTAAGTAGAAAGACAATAAAGCTACTCCAATTACCCCTTCAAACGCTCTATCAAATTGAGCAATGTTTAGTGAATTATGAGTGAAACCAAATACCATGAGTATTAAAGAGAATATTGTCATTGCTAAAACAAGATTTGATTCCGTTTGAGTTAATTGTTGAGGTAATTTGAATGGTTTTTTCCTAGTTATAATTAACATTGTAATTCCCAGTATCAGAGTGTTTATCAATACTGTTGTGAGGACAAGAGTAATACTAGTGAGAGTTAGATTATTAGCTAAGGCAATATTTTCTGCTAATCCAGTTGCACTTAGTTTTTTCGCTCGAGTAAGAAGAATAGTAACTACAACCATATCACTGGCATCTGCACCGATAGCTGCAATGATCCCCATAAAATACTCGGACCAATTCAGTTTCTTACCGATTCCTTTTACTCCGAAAATGATTAAGTCAGAACATCCGAAGACAAAGGCTAAACCTCCACTAAAACCAATAATGATGGTCCAAATCGGGTGACCATCTAGTACATTAGTAAATGTGATTATGAGTAAAATAATACCTACAATTACAGAAGGAATTGTTAGAGGATTTATTTTTTCAAATAATTCCCCAATTGCTTCATCCGCTTCTAGCTGATCAAGCTCAATTTTAGGTAATTCATTATTCTTTTCAGATATTTCTTCAGATGAAGTAGAATTTTCATCAAACAAAGTTAAATCCTCTTCTATTATCTTAGAATGATTTATTCTTCTTACCAATTAATTTTTGTGCCTCAAGATTGCTAACAATTATTTGATTACAATTGAAATTTGGTTTTTTATCTCTTAAAGCTATGGTATTAAAACATTAATTTTCAAAATATAATTTCATTATAAAATAAAAGCTAGAAAATATTTAAGGATAAAAGAAATATTCTACAACAAATAATACAAAGATGATTAAAATGGCAACAATAGATTTGAGTAATTTTGTACCATATGAGTTACTGATAGATTCCGAAACAAATAAGGTAGTTAAAGCTGGAGACATTGAAGCCACTTTTTCTACTCGAAAACTCTTAGATATGAAAGATGTAATATATGATCAAGAATGGTTGGGTGGACAAAAAGAAAATTTTGATTTATATTACATGTATCGTGATTTAACTCGAGCAGAAGACAAAGAATTGTTTCAAAATCACAATATAAGATTTGATGTTACAATAATTCCACCAAAATTTCTTGGAAAAGAATATAATAAAACTGCAGGTCACTTCCATCCAAACGCCAAAGAAGGTTATAGCTTTCCAGAAGTCTATGAAGTGATGCATGGAAAAGGATTATATTTACTTCAAAAACCAAAGAAAGAGTTAACACGAAAAGAGAAAAGAGCTAATGTGCTAAATCCTGTGGAAATTATAGTGATTTCTGCGAAGGCAGGTGATCAAGTTATGATTCCACCAGGTTATGGTCACATCACTATAAATCCATCAGAGGATACTCCTCTAATTATGAATAATCTTGTGAGTTCAAGCTTCAACTCTATCTATGAACCTATTAAGAAGCAGAGAGGAGCAATTTATCTCTATCATGCTAATAAAACTTGGATACGAAATCCTTCTTACATAGATGATAAAATTCTAGTTAAAGAAGGAATACCTCAGAAGATTGCAGACAAACCATTCTACGAATCTTTCCTTGAAAACCCAGAGCAATGGAAATTCCTTAATGAACCTTGGATAAAAGAGAAATGGAAAAGATTAATTCATTAGGATTTGGATTTATTGTCAAGTGAAAAAGAACTAATCCTTGAAATAAAAGATCTTCATACATATTTTTATGACAGAGAGGATATTATTTGGAAAATACTTGATGGTGTTAATTTAAAAATCTATAAGGGAGAAACACTTGGTATATTAGGACCTTCAGGATCTGGAAAATCAGTTTTAACAAGATCCATTTTAAGATTAGTGGATTACCCTGGTAAAATAGAAAAGGGTCAGATTCTCTTCAAAGGAAAAGATCTTCTTACAATTGATGAAGAGATTTTCAATAAAATCAGAGGAAAAGAAATTTCTTTGGTTTTACAGAACGCTCCTAGTTCAATTGATCCTCTTAGAGATATGACTTACACCACGAGTGAACCATACAGAGAACATATAGAGGAAGATCTTGCTCGTTCGGAAATTAAGATGCTTGTGGTAAGCCAATTAGGTAAAGTGGCGTTACAAGAACCCCTAAAAGTATCAGACAAATATGCTCATGAATTAAGTGGAGGGGAAAGTCAAAGAGTTAAAATTGCATCTGCAGTAATTAACAATCCAACCTTACTAATTGCAGATGAACCTGTAGCAAATTTAGATGCAACTATAGCAAGACAGATATTAGAATTACTACACCAAATGAAAGAAAAATTCAATCTAACAATGATTCTAATTGCTCATAATTTAGGTATACTTGCAGAATTATCTGATAAAATTGCTATTCTTTATGCAGGGAAAATCCTTGAATATTCTGATGTTGATACCATCTTCTACCATCCGATACATCCTTTCACACAAGGGCTTTTCTATGCATCCCCAAGTATAGCTCCTCGAGGAAAACTAAAACCAATACCAGGAAAAGAACCAGATGCAAGAAGATTACCACCTGGATGTCGATTTCATCCCAGATGTGAGTACGCTATAGAAAAATGCAAGAAGGAACTACCAGAATTAGAGGAATTTAAAGAAGGTCATTCCGTAGCATGCTGGAGAGCAAATGAAATCCCAGAATTCAAGCGAGAATAGATAAATATTTGGAAAATCTATACATGATTGAAATGTTGGTCTTTAAAGAAGCAATTGAAAAACTGTTAGCTCAAGAAAAAATTGGTAGATGTGACTTTCATACTCATTCATTCTTATCTGATGGAGTTCTTCTGCCTATTGAGCAATTACGAAGAGCATTTGTTCATGGGCATGCAGGTTATGGCATTACTGATCACGTTAGCTTGTCAACTCTTGATATTATTCCAAAATTAATAGCGGATTGTAAACTAGCAACAAAACATTGGGGAATCCTCGCTCTTCCAGGTATTGAAGTAACTCATGTGCCTGTAAATGCAATTGAAGAAGTCATAGAGAAATCAATAGAAAAAGGAGCATTAATAATTGTAATTCACGGGGAAACCATAGCTGAACCCGTGGAACCAGGTACAAATCTGAAAGCAGCGGAAAGTAAAAATGTGGATATTTTAGCTCATCCAGGTTTACTAACTAAGGATGTTGCTAATCAGTGTAAGAAAAACAATGTGTTCGTAGAGATAACATCCAACAGAACGCATTCAATTACAAATGGTCATATAGCTAAAATTGGAAAAGAATCCCAGGTGAAATTCATCCAAAATACTGACACTCATAGTCCAAGAGATATGAAAAATTATGAAGAAGGAGAACGAATACTTCTTGCGTCAGGATTTACAAAGAAAGAAACCGAAACAATACTACAAGATAATATTCGAGAATTTCTTACAAGAATATATGAACGGTTATAAAGAAAAATAATGGAAAAACTAATTCTCAAAATTATTAATTAGAAGTGGAACAAGACAGGGAGAAAGTCCCTGTCCGTTTAACGAGTGGGTGCCTTATAAAATAAGTTTCACAAGGAGGATGATTGTGGTTTTCAGGCAATCACTCAAGATGTTATTGGGGGAGGTTTTATATGAGATTTGGACTTAATACTGGAGGAATGTGGAAGGATTTTAAATGACATTCCTTTTGGAATGCCACTGCAGATTTAAAGTCACCTTATTTCTAGGGGAAATTTACAATATTACTTCTGTTTCCAATATTAAAAGGCGTTCTGGAAAATTTCTTCAATTCTTCTAGTAAAATTACTCGTATAAAATCTGAAAGAAATATGGAAAATTATAAAAAATTAAGAAAAAAATAGAATTTCCAAAGAAAAGGAGAATCCTATTATTGTTCATATATTTCTTGTGATTCAGTTTCTGAGGTTTTCATAGTTGCTGCCTTCGTTCCAACTAGAGTTAAGTTCCAAATTAGTATTAGTACTATCGTGAGTAAAAATAATCCGGAAAATATTAGTGCGAACATAAACTGATTACCCGTTTTTTCAAGCAAATCCTGTGCTCTCGTCTGCCGCGCCAAAGAATTCCATATGATTGGATAATACAGTGCTGGCATCAATAATGAAACTCCACTACAAGTTAAACTTAATTTTTGTATAAATTTGAATGCTGCGAAGTGTGTTCCTAAGATAATTATTGCTGCAGCAATGAATATTAGAATAGTTACAGCTGGTGAAAAGAAGGTATCTTGTTCACCATAAAGCGGTTTCAATTCAGATGGTGTTATTGAGGTATCATTGTATGTATGCCCAGCATGAATGGGCCAATCATGTATAGCTGGCCATATCAAGAAGTAATGATTTAAGGAATTAACAACAGTTAATGCTGAAGCGGAACCTAAAAGGATTAACAATCGCAAAAAGTTCATTTTCTTACGATCAGATTTGACTATTGAACTAAACACCATTTCAGCGAAGAATACTATCGCTAGTTCTATCGGGAAATTAAATACCATCATTGTAAAAACAGTATTAAATTTTGGAAGACTTGTTTGATTACCTAGTGGAGGATCAATTTCTTGGTTCAGAATTGGAGTGATCTCAGTTTCACCAGGTTGAGCTTCATTGTACATTGGTGTTAGAATATCAACACCTTGTTCAGCTATTAAATTGTAGGTTCCGATATTGTAAAGCAAAATTGCTGCTGAAACGATTAGAATAAATGCGGTTTTTTTCATTCCCTGCATACGCATCATTTTGTTCCTTCCTTTATTATTCAAAAGATTACTATTTCATTATTATATAGAGTTTACGATTACAATGTTCTTTTTAACAATTTCTAAAATTCAAGTAATTTTAACAGTTTTCTAATTAATATGGTTCTTCATGTAAAAGAGAAAGGAATTGCTTCACAATTTCTGCAGTAGCTCCCCATATAATCTTGCTATGGAAATCGAAAAACCAAACATTATGCAAAGTATTTTCATCCCTAAATTCCTTTTGAACCCAATTCTTGGCATCAAGAAGTTCCTCTAAAGGCACTTCTAATATTTCCTCAACTTCTTTTTCATTTAAAGTTAGCTTAAAGGGATATGGTATAAAGCATAGAAAAACTGAAAGTAAGAAATTAGATGTATGAGTTCTAATCTGATCTAACTCACCCCAAACTTCTAATGAAGAGGAAGAAAGGCCAATTTCTTCATTCGTTTCTCGTAAAGCAGTTGCAAGTAACGACTCATCATTTCCATCTTTTCTTCCGCCTGGAAATGAAATTTGTCCTTTATGAGTTGGGAGATCTTCAGTGCGTTTAGTAAAAAGCATATAGATGTGATTATTCATTTTAAAGATAGGAATAACAACTGCACCCCTAATACAACCATCATCTGGCAAATAGGTTGGTTTATGCGAATTGATCTTTGTTTTAATGAATTCCAGATTAAGCATTGTGAGTTCTACAATTATATAGTTCTATGTTTTAAAAATCTTTCAAATCAATTGTTAAATTTTCTTGCACTTAATAAGAAATTAATAAATCAATAAACACTAATCTAATCAACAAATTCTATCTTGAGGTAAAAACTAGTGAGTGATCTAAAAGAAAAATTCAACGAAAAATTGCAAGCAGGATTAAAAGCCATTTACGATGCTAAATACATTGATGCAGTTGAACTACTTACAAAAGCAACAGAACTAGATCCCTCCTCGATAAATGCCTGGTATAACCTTGGAAAAGCTTACTCATCAATGGATAAATGTAAACAGGCAATTCATTGCTATACAAAAATTGTCGAGTTAGAGGAAACAGCAACAAATTTCTATAATTTAGCTTGTGAATATTATAGTTGTCAAGAATATGAAGAAGCTATTAAGGCATATAAAAGAGCGATTAAATTAGACAAGAATTATAGT
The DNA here is from genome assembly GCA_013166835.1 of Promethearchaeati archaeon. GTDB lineage: Archaea > Asgardarchaeota > Heimdallarchaeia > JABLTI01 > JABLTI01 > JABLTI01. Next base: position 11,439 of record JABLTI010000081.1, read on the forward strand.
TTAGCTTTTGATGGATTAGGCAGCTCTTATGGTTTTTTAGAGGATTTTGACAAGGCAATAGAATTTTACAAGAAAGCACACAGTCTTGAGAAAGAAAATGCGAAATATCTTAGCCACCTTGGATGGGCGTTGGCATGTAATGGAGAATATGAGATTGCGATTATGTACCTTCTGAAAGGCCTTAAAATGGATCCTGAATTAACAGAAGCTCTTTTCAATCTGGGATTTTCTTATTACTATATTGAGGAATATGAAAAGGCAATTGATGAATACCAGAAAGCAATAAAGTTTGGATCGGAATCAGCAGATCTTTTTGTTAATATCGCTTATGCTTATGAGGAATTGAAGGAAAAGGAAATGGCTTGTGAGTTTTTAAAGAAAGCAGTTGATATAGATCCATATAATATAGACAACTTGTTTTTGTTAGGAGCTTGCTTACAAGATTTAGGGAAGACAAAAGAAGCAATTACGGTTATCAGAAAAATAGTGGATGAGAAACCTTCAAACCTAGATGCTTGGAGAGAATTAGGCATTTGCTACGAAATTATACAAGAATTCGAAGAAGCAAGTAAGTGTTTTAAACA
>JABLTI010000082.1 GCA_013166835.1 Promethearchaeati archaeon
TTTCTTCCTTTTCTTAAAAGGTGAATTACTATGCGAATAACGGATAGAGAGAAGAATAGTAAAATCATTCAAGAGAAAATAGTTTCGATGAGTGAGTACCTAAAGGAACATAAATACCCAATTGTTAAGATTAAAGCTGAAGAATTAATTACTTATTTTGAGGGGGATGCTCCTTCAGGGGATACAACAACTCTTGAACAGGTTCTACAATCGAAATGGTTACTGGTACACGAACTCGTTGAAATAAGCGAATTGAAAAAACAAGGTTATACTATTGCTTTCGATTTATTAGTTTCCAAACCTACTGTGGTTTTCCAAGCTCATTTAATTGCTACAGATTGGGAATTCCAACTTGCAAGAAAAGAAGCAGATAATGAGTGGATAAGGAAACGATTAAATGATGTTAAGAATTGGTTGGATGATCCAAATTTACAATCCTCTTTATCCTCTAAATGTCGCGAGTTATTACAGAAATATAGTATGAAGACTTCAAACTTTGCTAAATCCAAAAGATTACCTCTTAAAACTGTCAAGATTAATGATGAGTTCTGGAACAAACGCCTAACAATTACTAATTCATCAGCAATATCTTATCAATGGAGCCAGTTAGAACAAACTCATAATCTTGATAATTTTAGAATTTTAGCTGGAAAGAAACAAGGTTATCGTATTGGATTCTTTTATTGTGATTCGGATCTTCATAAATGGGCAGATGCAGCAGCTAGAATTTTAACAATCTCTGATAATAAGAAACTTTCAAAACTCATTCGGGAATACATTGATTTAATTGCTCTTGTACAACAACCTGATGGTTATTTGTATACTTACAATCAATTTCATTTTCCGGATAATCGATGGGTCAACCTACAAATTGAACATGAATTATATTGTCTTGGTCATATGATTGAAGCTGCAGTCAGCTATATGGAAACTAATGAACCCGAGAAATATAAGAAGAAATTTCTCAAGATTGCCAAACTTTCCGCTGATTTATTGGTTGCAGATTTTCAAAATACTTCACCAAAGTACACACCTGGACATCAAGAAATTGAGATTGCCTTAATCCGATTGTATCGCTACACAAAAGAGAAGAAATATCTGGATTTAGCAGCTCATTTTCTGAAACAAAGAGGAAAAATCAAATTTTTTAGTTTGAGGTTGATTAGTCAAGCAATAAGTGAAAGGAAAAGAACAAGAGAAATCAAGAAAAACATGGAACAAAAACAGATAGTCAATAAAGTAAACATGAGTTTTTTCGGAGGAGAAGAATCACATCAAAAAGAAGCCCCTTTTCTCCCTCTGCGGAGTACGTTTCAATATCTTACTGGCAGATATCTCCAACAAAATCGCTCTATCTATAGAATGAAGCGTCCTTTTGGTCATTCAGTGAGGTGGGGTTATTTAGTTACTGCAATGGCTATGCTTTACCAAGAAACAGGTGATGAAAAGATACTCAAAGCACTCAAGAGAACATGGAATCATCTAGTTCAGAAACAAATGTTTGTTACAGGAGGTATAGGTTCTCTTGGCTTTGTCGAAGGATTTGGTCGAGATTACGAATTAAATAATGATTCTTGTTATTGTGAAACTTGTGCTGCAATTGCTTCTATACTTCTAAATTGGGAATTAGCTCTGATAACAAATGAAGCTAAATACTCCGATTTACTCGAGTGGCAGATTTATAATGCCTTATCTGTTGGAATTGGATTAGATGGCAAATCCTATTTTTATAGGAATTTGTTGGAATCAGATGGACAAATCAGAAGGAAAAACTGGTTTGCAACTCCTTGTTGTCCAAGTAATATTTCTCGAATCTGGGCTTCAATAGGTGAATACATCTATTCATATAATGAAAATGAAATCTGGATTCATCAATACATTGGTAGTACTACAACATTTCAATTAACGAAAAGTAATTCACACGTTGATATACAAATGGATTCGGAATTACCGTGGAGAGGAAAAGTAAAGTTAGAAATTAATACTAAAAAACCATTTGAGTTCACATTGAATATTAGAATCCCAAGCTGGGCAAATGGATTAAAGATAACAATTAATGGTGAATCTGAAGTATTCACTTATGATAAAGCATCGAAAGAACTTTCTGGCAGTGGATTAATGCCAAATAAGTCTCATTTTCACACCATTACTCAACTTTGGGAGAAAAATACCGTTATCGAACTTGAACTATCAATGGATGTAAGAATTCATATAACACATCCAAAAGTAAAAGCTAATAGAAAGAGAGTAGCTCTCTCAAGAGGTCCTATCGTCTATTGTTTTGAATCCATTGATAATTCCTCTCTATCAATCTCAAATGCTACAATCGATTTAGGAAAAGAGATTATTTGGGAATATGATGAAGCTTTGTTGGAAGGAATAATGAAACTCTTTGGAAAAGATAAAACTGGAAGGATATTAACTGCCATTCCTTATTATTCCTGGGGAAATAGAGAATCATCTGCAATGCAAGTATGGATTAAAAAGTAATTTATTGGCATTCTCTGACATACTTTGATAATAAACCTAAGAAATTTAAGAATTATTTAATGAACAAGAAATGAAAGAAAAGCTAGTTTAGCATAAAAAAATATAAAGCTTCTATCATTTGTTCATTATTATGAAAGATAGAAGAGATTTTTTGCGATTTTTTGATAGCGAAGATTATGAAAAAGAGGTGCCTGAATCTGATGAACAAAAAAAGATACCTCCACCTTCCTTTGAACGCGATTATCCTAAAGATGCTCCTCTTATAGATCTTGTATCTCCTAAAGAATTTAAGATAGGGAAAACTCCTTTCTTAAATATAGTTAATAGTAGGAAAAGCAGAAGAAGATACACTGACGAACCTCTTACTCTGGAAGAACTTTCATTCTTATTATGGTCAACCCAAGGTGTGAAAAAAATTTCAAAATCCGGACGTGGAGTTTTTCGGACTGTTCCTTCATCTGGTGCGAAAAGCCCTTTTGAGACATATCTTGTAATTAATCGAGTTAAAGGACTCGATCCAGGTCTATACCGATACATTTCATTTAATCACAAAATGATGTTCATTAAAACTATAGACGATGCAGAAAAAACAATTGGTGAGTTATCGTATAATCAGAAATTTATTGGAAAAGCTCCAGTTATATTTTATTGGACTGCTGTTCCTTATCGAACTGAATGGCGTTATACAATACTTTCACATAAGTTTATTGCCATTGATTTAGGTTTGATTTGTCAAAATCTTTACATGGCTTGTGAAGCGATTAAGCTAGGAACAGTAGCAATTGGTTATTATGAACAAGACAAAATTGACAAGCTTTTTGAATTAGATACCAATGATGAATTCGTTGTTTTACTTGCACCAGTTGGTAGATATCCAGAAGAAAAGAAAGTAACTGATTTTTTTAAGAATCCAAAAGCTAAAGTTAAACCAGATGCACTCTCAAAACTAGTAGGTATATATGTAAAAGATGATGGAAATAAAATTGAATTTATCTTGAAGGAAAATCTATTAGTAGCAAAATTGGGCTCATATGAGGAAATAGTTGATCCTTATAATGAAACAGAATTCGAAGGAGAGTATCTAAAAGCTTTCAGATTTATTCTAAATAAAGAAGGAAAACCAGAAAAACTTGTTCTTCTTACACGTCATGATGATACTGTCGAATTAATTTATCAGAAACCAGAATCATCGTAAAACGATAATGAAATACAGCAAAAGCTGTATTTCTAATTTTTTAATGAATTTTCATTGACGCTTCTTCTTTGCTGTAAACACAATTATGACTGTTGTTAAAATTAGTACAATTGGAATTCCAATACTTAATCCAAGAATTAATCCTAGATTATTATTTCCTCCGTTTGTTGGTGGCCCATCATTGCATTATTGGTTTTATTGTAAGCAAATTGATAATGGTGTTCAATATCTACTTCCATCATGAACAATTGATCGCCATCAGTAACATTTTGCCTAATTAGTCCATACAAATAATACTCTAAGTAAAATTCAGTTGTTGTATTTGTGTATGTAACATTTGTAAATGCCAAAGCTGTTTCTGGTGAAGTTAAATAGGATTGATTGTTTGCTTCGATGACTAAATCAACCATATTTGCCCATGTAAAGGTGGTATTATTAATGAATGGAATAAACTCGTATCCTGGGGCAACTGCTAAAGTTGATGTATCCCAATCTGATGTATTATAGTAAGTATTTAGGAATGTTTGGGGAAAGATCAAGTAGATATAATGACAATTAAATCTCCGAAAAAATTATTGGAACTAATTTCTGATTAACCACCTGCAGAGAGATTATATTGAACACTAAATAATGGAAAACCTGTAATGTTGAAATTCACAGTAGTTCCTTGATCAAAGTGGTGACCATCAATTTCAAATCCTTGCGCAATAGCAGTTGTATTACCTATGGTAAAATCAAACTCACATTTTATTATCTCAAAATCAAATGCATCATTGATAGCCCAATCATAAGCATCAATTGTTGTTGTTCCAGATGTTAAAAATAGACTGGCTATTATTAAACTGACAGCTAAGGATTACCTTTTCTTCAAAATCTTTCACCTAAATTATTGTTTTCAAGGTAATTACTAGATTAAAATCTATTTTTTGGTGAAAATGAAGAAATCTTAATTATCAATTTTCAAAATCTTGCATACAAAACTTTTATACATAACATAAAACACAATGCATTATTTATTAATTGCTAAAAAGTAGAAAAATAGAAGGTAAAGAAATGAAGAAAATACTAATAGTTTTTGGTTCTCGTTTTGGGAATTCGAAAGAAATTGCAAATTTTATCTCAAAGATCTTTGAAAAAGTAGCAACAACTGTAGAACTAGTAGATCTAAAAGAAACTAAACGCAAGAATCGGCCTTCAGTAGATGGATATGATGGAATCTTAGTTGGTTCTGGAATTAAAATCATGAAGTGGACAAAAGAACCACTTGCTTTTCTAAAGAAAAACAAAAACATGCTAAGCAATAAAACTCTTGGTTTATTTGTAACTTCAATGATTAAATTGACGGATTATGAACAAGCAAAAAAGGATTATTGTGAAAAAATTGCAAGTGATATAGGAGTTCAACCAAAAATCTATGATGTATTTGGTCCTGTGATGGATTTTTCAGAGACTTCTAATTTAGGGTCACTTAATAAAGGAATACTTAAACTTGCTGCAATGGGGATATCAAAAGATTTTGGCATTGAAATTGATTTAAATGGATTAAATGATTTTCGAGACTGGGATCAGATCAAAGATTTCGCAAATACTTTTGTAGAACTCGTTAAAAAAGAGTAATTCTTACTCTTTCATTTTTTTCTTATTTTTTGAATAATAGTTTAAAACAATAAACAATCACTGTTTTTTAACTTTTGATAAAATCATGCATTATTTATAGCCAATTCTAATCAGTATTGTATTTTATGTTGTGTAAGGTACACTTTAGTATTCCAAGATCCTGTTTGGAAAACAATGGAAATCCTGGCTTATTGACGATGGATATCATGCATCAGCATCATTAATTATTGCAATTGTTAATGCTGTCTGGCACAAAGGAACTTTCGTTTAATGTTTTCATGGAATTTGTTTCTATGGAATAAAAACTATGGCATACAAATATCTTTTATTTATATATTGAATTGTATTTCATAATAATGTGCTTTTTTTCCTCATTAATTTCTTACATTCTATATCAAAACGATTAACATAATTGAATTCTTTTTATAAATATTTAAGATGGTGTTGTAATTGATTATTGAAGGGGAACCTTGTGATATTTCTGACACAATACTTGGAGTGTCAAAACAGCAATTAATAACTAATAAATATCGTTCAGCAAGACATTGGTTCTGGTCTGGTTTAAGACGATATCCTGGAATATTTCTAGTTTCTATATTTTTCTTACTAATGTCAAGTATTCTAGGACTTGTCCCAAGTATATTTGTTGGTTGGGGAATTGACATTTTTACTGCAGAAGGATTTTCTATCACATTTCTTTGGATTGGATTATCTATCATTATAGGTGCTGTAATTAATTGGGCAACCAGCTTTTTTGGATCTTATATCTGGTCAGTAGCAGCTTTTAGAATAGAAAGAGATGTTCGTCAAGAATTCTTTGAGGTCATACAGGAACATTCAATGGCTTTTCATGATGAAAATGATTCAGGTGTACTATTATCTATGGGTATGAATGAAGTTGCTCAAATACGTCTTGCGTATCAGCCTGCATTTCGATTGTTGCTTAGTACCTTTCTAAATATTGCTTTAGCATGTGTATATTTTTTTGTTAAAATACCTATCGGAACTAGAAATATTGGTGTTGGTGTATGGGAAATTGGTTTAGGTGTTACAGCAATTTTTATTCTCTATTTCATACTTGCTTGGAGGTATGCTTCTAAAATTGGTCCTGTAAGAAGAGAATTATCTACTGAATTAGGTAGACTCTCTTCGGCTTCACAAGAAGTTTTCCGAGGAATTGAAGTTGTTCGCTCCTTTGATAAAGAAAATACTGAAGAGAATAAGTTTCGAATAATAAATGACAATTATGCAGATTATGTTAAGAAAGAAGGATTTCTAAGTTCTTTTTATTGGCCATCCTTGCTAATAGTAATTGCTATGGGTATTTCATTTGGGGTGGGAATTTATCTAATTCCATTAGAGGTCATAACTTCTGGAGATCTTGCTGCAATGTTAACTTTGCTTTTCAGCTTACTAACTTTTAATTTCATGGTACCCATGCGTTTATTAATGCTTCAAGCAGGTTTAGTCAATGCACAAAGAATATGGGATATAATAACATATCGTGACCTCTTAGAGGAACCTCCCGTACCTTTAGTTGCTGAATGGGATAAAAATATCATTTTTAACAATGTTTCATTTAAGTATCCAAATACTGAGAAATTTGTATTAAAGAACATTAATTTCACAATTCCTCCAGGTTCACGAGTAGCTCTAATTGGTGGTCCTGGATCTGGGAAGAGCAGTATTCTAAAATTATTATTGCGTTTATATGACACAACGGAAGGAGATATTATACTAAATGGTTGTGCTTTAAGAGATATGGCTACAATAGATGTGAGAAGAGATATCACACTTGTAGAACAAGATATCTTCTTATTCTCAGCATCTATTAAAGATAATATAGCTTTCTCAAAACCAAACGCTACATTTGAAGAGATTCGAATAGCTGCAAGGAGAGCTCAAGCATTAAACTTTATAGAAGCATCGCCTGATGGTTTTGATACTCCAATAAGTGAACGAGGAGTTACACTTTCAGGTGGACAAAGACAAAGAATAGCAATTGCTCGAGCACTGCTAGCTGATCCAAAGTTGCTCTTACTTGATGATTCAACTAGTGCTGTTGATGTGAAAACTGAAGCTCGTTTACGTTTAGCTATGGAGGAGTTAATTAAAGGTCGAACTTCAATAATCGTTACACAAAGATTGTCTACATTAGTTGAATCAGATCTAATTATTTTCTTAGAAAAAGGTGAAATAGTTGATATTGGCTCTCATCAAGAGCTATTAGCTCGTTGTCCCAAATATCAATTCATGCTAAGTTATCTTCCAAGTGGTTCACAAATAGATGAAGTATTAAAAACTGGAGGAGTGAATTAGTATGAGTGGAGAAGGATCATCAGTAAATCGAGCAGCAACTCAAAAGAAGAAGAATACCAGACCTATCGGTCAACTTACTAGAGAATTATTAAAATATATTAAAAGATTTTCAGGGTTATTAATTGCTACTGGAGTAATTAGTATTCTTTATGCCGCAATTCAACTTGTGAATCCATTACTTCTCTCACAAGGAATTGACTTAATTACTCTTGATACAATTTCAATTGACAATGGGAGTATATTCGTTGAATTAAGAGAAGGACTAACAGTTCCTCTGTTCTCAGTTATTGGTGGATTCGTTGGTATTTTCATCGGATTAGGTTTAATTGGTTTTATATTACAATCCTTTAGCACTCGTCTTCTTACAAGAGTCAGAGCTAGCATGATTAAGAATATTCGGAATGATATTTATCACAAATTAATAAATTCCTCTATGTCTTATTTGAAGAAAGAACAAAGTGGGAACATTACTGCAAGAATAACAAGTGATACAGAGGAAATTGGCACAGGAATACAAGTAATTGTTAATGTTGGCATTCAATCTATGTTGTTAATTGCTACTTTAGTTTTATTAGTAGCTAGAACAGGTTGGCAAATTACACTTATTACAATTGGTACAGTCCCTGCAGCACTTGTTTTGAGCCTTGTTTTTAGCAAGATAGGTCGTAGAATTATCCTAAATATACGTCAAGCTTTTGGTGAAGTTTCCGGTAAAATGGCGGAGAGTATTGCTGGTATAGCAATTAGTAAATCATTTGTTCAAGAAAAAAGTCAAGCACAACAAATGCGTGTATTAAATGATACGCATTATAAAATGAATATTAAATTCGGTTTGATGGTCAACATAGTTTTCCCATTAATTGGAATGATAGCTTCAGTAGCAACTGCTGCAATCTTGTTAGCTAGTGGTGCAATTAGTCTTTCACCTGGAGAAATATTCCTTGGGGTTACATTAGCAAATCAATTCTTACTTCCAGTAATTATCTTATCATTTTCGTTTCCACAATTACAATCTGCTTTAGGAGCATTGGATCGAGTGATAGATGTTCTAGAAGCTACGCCAGCGATACCAGATAAAGATGATGTAATTCCCCAAAAATCAGGAGATAGATCAGTAACCTTCGAAAAGGTTTGGTTTGCATACAATAATGAAGACTGGGTATTAAAGGATATAAGTTTTGAAGCAAATGATGGGGAAATCATTGCATTAGTTGGACATACTGGAGCAGGAAAAACAACGATTGCTGGTATGCTTATCCCAAGATTTTATGATATACAGAAAGGATCGATTAAGATAGGAGACCAAGATATAAGAGACATTACTCAAACATCTCTTCGTAATACTCTTGGTCTTATTCCACAAGAACCCTTTCTTTTCTCATCGACAGTTATAGAAAATATACGTTATGGGAAACCTGATGCAACAGATGATGAAGTTTTAGAAATTTGTAGATTAATAGGTGCAGATGCATTCATCGAAGCTCTGCCTGATGGTTATAACACAGAAGTTCAAGAAGGTGGAAAACAACTCTCTGCTGGTCAAAGACAAATGATTACAATTGCTCGAACTATGTTGGCTGATCCAGAAATCCTTATTCTTGATGAAGCAACCTCAAGATTAGATACCTATACTGAATCCTTAATTCAAGAAGCACAAGAAAAGTTGTTTAAAAATAGAACAACATTTGTGATTGCACATAGGTTATCAACAATTCATAATGCTGATAAGATTATCGTTCTAGATCATGGACAATTAATAGAAGAAGGAAACCATGAAGAGTTAATGAAATTAAATGGTACTTATGCGGATGTTTATCGCACCTATTACGCATTTCAAGGACTTGAGAAAATAGATCTACAGAAATTCATTGATGAGAAAGAAGATGTCGAGTTAGCACCATTGGCTATGCTTGAAAGAGGATTACTTGATGATGAAGCTATCAATAAGCTCATGGCTGAAGGTAAAATAACTCCTGAAATAATGACTAGAATGAAACAAGAAAAGGAAAAAACTGAAAGTGGAGCTGCTGCTAGATAGATTTTTTCTTTTTTTCAAAAGTCTTTTATCATGTAAATTAAAAGCAAAGTTATATTAGTTGTGTAGCATAATTTCTAATTGATTACAATGGTAAAAGCAATAGTACTCTATAATTCACGTACTGGTAGTACAGAGAAAGTAGCAAAGAAAATTGCTGAAGGATTAGGTGCTGAATATCGAAGCAACAAAAACATACCAGACTTAAAGAATTATGATTTAGTGGTTACAGGTTCTTGGGTAATCATGGGTATGCTTAGTTTTGCTGGTAAGAGATACCTAAGGAAATTACGTCGAAAAAACATTGCTGGGAAGAAAATTGCTCTCTTCTTCACAAGTGGATCACCAGATGATATCCATCCATTCACAGAAAATAGTGAAAATCCAAGAACAGTAAAGCAAATCATGTTTGAATCCATGGAGAAAATCTTAGTAAAGAATAAGGATATCACTATTCTTCAAGATCGTTTCTATTGTAAGGGTATTGTAAAAATGACTAAGAAAGGTGAAGTAAAAGCCAATCCTGATCATCCAACCGAAGAAGATCTATCAAAAGCAAAAGCTTTTGGAGAAAAACTGAAAAAACAACTCACTTGAAAATTTTTTGGACTTTCAAAAGTGGTCTATAGACTTAAGATTAAACCATTCTTGATTACTTTTTGTGTTTTTTATGAAAGAGATCAAGTTTAAAGGATCATATTATGATATAGGATACAACAATGGCAAGTATCTTATTCCAGAGAAAAAGAACGGCTTTCCTCCTAAATTTTCCCAAGAAAATCTAGAAAAATCAAAGGCTTATGAGAAGGAACTGCAAAAGTTCACACCTGATTTACTTGAGGAAATTCGAGGAGTTGCTGATGGGTGTGGTGTAGACTTTCAAGAAATTCTTGCTTTCGAGTTTACTCCTTATAGATTGAAGCCGCAATGCTTAGTTTTCGCTATCACAGGTGAACATACCAAATCGGATAATCCTCTCCTTGTGAGAAATCATGAGTGGTTAGAAGAGGACAGTAAAAATTTACGGGTTCTAACAATCAAACCAAGCAAAAAGTTAGCTAGTTATGGTTTTACTTTTAGCTGGTCCTTAACTTCTCGGTATGGTGGTATAAATGAAGCAGGACTAGCAATATCTTCTGCTTCAGCATCATTCCAATACACAAGTCCAGGTTTAATGTTTAATGCAGCTAAAAGATGGATTCTAGATAACTGTAAAACAACAGAAGAGGCTGTGGAATTCATAAAAGATATACCTAAAGTTTGGGGAACTAATTATCTAATGATAGACAAAAATGAAACCATTGCAAAATTAGAAACTCATAAAGAAAAGACAATAGTCACCTATCCTAAGGATTTTGATATGATAACAATGACTTATGAAGCTCCAGAAATGAGAAAACTCCATCCAAATGAATCACCAAATGTTCTCAAGTTATTTGATGATAGGAGGAAATTCTTGGATAATTGGTTTGCAGAAAATAAAGGATCAATAACAGAAGAATCTATCTATGAAATTTTAAGAGATTGTGAAAACAAACTACACTACCATGACAAAGCTCCAAATGGAACCTATGGTACATGCTGGTCTTGGATTGTTTCACCAAAATCAGACACAGCCTTGATTAGTCTAGGACCTCCGTGTAAAAATGAGTTTTCTTCATACACCATAGATTATAACTTTAGTTCCTAACAATAGTAATGGGTCATGTTTATCATACACCCAGCTTTTTCTCTTAGAAACTGTTTCTTAACTATTAAGAGAGATTACTTAAGTAAAATTGTGCATATAATAAAATATAGAAAAGGTACAGGTTAGATGTGTTAATGAAGCAAAAGAGGAAATATTTTACAATATTGATTGTATTTGTGATTTTTTTATCAACTCTACAATCAGTTCAGGGAAATCAAGCTTCTTGGAATGAAGGGAGTAAATACACTTGGTTAACTTATTCAAGATTCGGATCTCATTATGAAAATGAGACTGCTACATGGGATTATTATTATTTCGGCCTTAATCACAGATTAGAATCGAAAATACTGGATATTAATTCCTTGGAAAAAGAAGTGAGTCTTGAAGAATCTTGGTATTTCACTCCTAGCGCAGATAAACCGTTCACAGTACAAGAAGTTGAACATTCATATGACTTAATTGGTGGCTTAGCAAGTAAAGATGTTATCAGTTTATTTCATTTCATTTATGAGTTTGATGATATTGAAAATGAAACTTATTTGAGTGATGTTCAGGTAAACAACGGTGAAACCCGATTTCCTATTAGATACTTTTGCACTGCAGATTGGGGCATAACAAACAGTCTTATACAAGCAGTTTTTGATAATTCGATTGTTATT
>JABLTI010000083.1 GCA_013166835.1 Promethearchaeati archaeon
TTGTAACATAACATCGGGATTCTTTGTTTGTTTTGTCGCATCTAGTAAAAAGAGAATCTTTACTTTCCTTAGCTTTCTGATTTTTATTATATCAGAGAAATAGTCTTTCAAAGCTTGATCAGGATTAGGTGAATCTTTTGGATTAATCACAATGATATAACCATCAGTAATTTTCTTGAGATATGCTAAGATATTCACATTAGGTTCTAATAGGGTCCGTGAATTCAGGTTTAGGAATTTGATATTTCTTTTGAAAAGTGAATTATCTCTCTCAGGATTAAATGTATACGTCTGAGAGATTTTCGGATTAATATCTGACGGTTCTTTTGTGTTAGTTTTTGAATACTCCTTGAAATAGGTATCAAGTATTCTTCCATATCCTGCTTCTTGTAAGTGTAAAGCATTTAGTGTGAACAAGAGCATTTTATTTGAATTATCAGTTCCTAGTATTGCAATATTTCTAAAGTTGCGTTTCTTCGTTGCCCAGATAATTGAAAGTAGTATTACTAAAAAGGCGTACAAGGCAGGTATTAGCTTCAAGAAAGCTACTAATTCTAAATTCAATAAATCTAGCAAATCCCAGAAATTCACGAAAATAATCAATACAGCTAATAAACTAAAGAGAAGCAATGTTTGCAAAAGTATTTTCCAATTACTCAATGGAAGATTTATTCTAGTATTCATTGCATTTCTTAGTGTTCCAAAAGACCAAAAGGTTGCTTTTTTCTTCTTCTTTATAGGATATACTATATCTACTTTGGAAATTGGAATGACTTTGAAAGTATCTTTCTTAAACAAAACTTCCCCACCTGATGATTGCAACTCATCGAAGAGATGATCTCTCGCAACTAAGCTCTCACCAATTTTGTCTCTCATTTGCTTGTTCAAAAAACCAAAAGAATCTTTCACGTTCTCCTTTGTAAGGACATTGAAATCCAGATCGAATTCATCTTTTTTTCTGATTGTTTTGTAGAGTCTATGGATTTTCCCTGGAAATGGATCGACCACATCTTCTTCTATATATTGATAAACATAAGTGTAAACATCCATGTCAAAGAAAACAAGGCTACCATCTCCATCGCATTTTGGACAAGTTATTAGACCAGTTCCATAACATAAGGGACAAGTTACTTTGCCATCACCATCACACTCGGAGCAATTCCCACTAAAACACGATGAACAATCAACTTCACCAGATCCACCACACCAGGTGCAATCATCATCCATAATGCAAGAACAACTCTCTTCCCCACTACCCCCACAGGATGTACAATTACCATCTCCGCCACATTCTGGGCAAGTTACCTGTGTTTCTCCTGAGCATTCTGTACAAGTAACATTTAGAGTCCCATCGCATCTATTGCAGATTTTATCTCCAATTGTTCTTCTCAAGGGAAAATTTTGGACTTGATTTCTAAATTTGGTAGGACGAATTGGTTTTGCTTCATCGTAGAATCTTATTTTTGACATATGAGACCGGGGTCTCTCAACAAATACCCTTTCATAAAATTCGCTTTCAGCATCAACACGGATAATTAATCCAATTAAATCATCCACATTTTTGATAGCAATATCCTTCACTAAATTGTGTCTATGAAATAATCGTGATTTCAGAGAATTGCTAAGATTAGTTTCTGCCAAATAAAATTGAAGAATACTATCGTTAGTTAACTCTTCAGTCATTTTACTTCCTTCTCACCATTATTGATTAAATCTTATAACAAATACAATACAAGATATGATTTAATAATTGATTGTTGAAAAAAATTGTTTTTTCTCAATTTTTAAATCCCAAATCCTACAGTGAGTTGATAATCCTCAAATGGTAGTTTTGTGTTCTGCTTTTTAAACCTATAGAAATCAAAATCCTCTTACCAAGATAATTAATCTTTTAATCTAAAAATGAATTAGTTACTTATAGTTCCGCAGAGGGAATAAATTGACTGATCAGAAAAGCAAATCAAAGGAATTCAAAAAATTCGAGTTTTATTTCTTTCGAGATGTTGATTTAACAAAGGATTTGTTTGTTATACTTGATCCCTCTACAATTGATGATTTAAACGAAGAAGAGAAAATCTTAGCAGAAAATATGCTAATTGAAGCACTGGAATCCAGGATAGATAAACGTTGGCTTTTTGGGTTAGAAGAAATTGAGTCAGATAAAGCGTATGAATTCTTGTGGAAGCTGTTTAATCGAGAAAAAAACACCTACGATAAATGTCGAATAGCATTTTCTCTTGTAAGAATAGATGCTGGAGCTCAAGTACTGGACTATTTATTTGAGGTAATAAAATCAGAAGAAAATGAGCAAGTCAAAGAAAAAGCTCTAAGCCCATTATATTGGAACAAGGAAATCCGCTACGAAAATGAAGAACTAAATGAATTATACCTGACAATTCTTCATACGGCCATGCTAGATAATTATGAGAGAATCCGTTCTTATGCTTATTCCATTTTAGTGGAATATTATAATATGGGACAGTTTCTTCCATCGAATGACCCATATAAGAGTATCTTCTCTGAACTTCGACCAAAGGAGGATTATCAAGAAGCAATTCAACAATTCCAAGAATTAGTTGATTCCAAACAAGAGTTTCCATTCTCTAGGAAATTAGTTCATCAATCGATAAAGGAATTACCTGATAATCCACCAACAATTAATCTCAAAGATTGTGAGATTTGTAGTCAAATACCGGACAAAAGCTATGCAGATATAACTGATGGAAAATCATTGGACAATTATACTTCAAAACTAGAAACGGTTATCATAATTGCTTATTATAATGACTGTATTAAGCGCTGTCCTATTTGTGGAAGATTGTATGTATATGATTATCATTACGAGTATTTTGTCAATAGTCAAAGTGAGGAAGAAGAGGAGCTAATAAGAACTGATACGAAGGGAGCGATTGCTAAGATTGATAAATTTATCAAGCAAGGTTATGAATTTAAGAAGATCACTAAATGTGGCATTTTTTTGAAAATCAATTATAGATAGATTTACTTCTTTTTTTTAGTTTTTTTCCTCTTTTGTCAAGTTAAGAATCTTTATTAGGAATCACTAGATTTCTTTAGTATTATATTTATAAATTGGAGGATAAAAGATGGGTAAATCTTTACCGAAAATTATAATGATTATAGCACTGATTTTTAGTAGTTTTTTAATGTTTAATACTGTGAGTTATACAACTTCTGCTAATAATACCGATCAAGAAATAAGTTTTAGCAGTCCCAACAAAATAATAGACAATGAATTGGTTATGACAGATTTCCAGGTTACACCTTACGAGAAATTTCTTGGATCAGAAGCTGCGAGAACAGGACCTCAAAGCTACGCTGTGATTCTATGTCATTTTTCCGATTATGGACAAAGATGGACACAACCTGAACATGAGGACATAATGCAGACAATTGACGATTACTGGGTAAATGCTACTTATGGATTAATGTCGATTGATTGGGTAGTTGAAGGATGGTATGATTTAGGACACAATCTGGCACATTACGGGCATCTTAATGCTTGGAATTCTTTAGTGTTTGACATAAATTGGCATAATCTCGTAGATGATGCTGTAGATTTAGCTGATGGAGATATCAACTTCGCAAACTATGATAATCTCATTATCATTCTTGGTGACATTTGGTGGCGTGGAGTAAGTACGCTTGGTACCCAGGTCAATATAGATACAGATGAAGGAAATTTCAATAAAGAAGCGACAGTAGTTGGTGAACAAGATACAGACCCAATTGAAGTAGTATGGGGTCGAATAGCTCATGAAATGGGTCACTGTTTTCTCTTGAGACACACTCATGGTTCAGGAGGAACTCAGAAGAATTATGCTAGTTATTACAGTTTAATGGCTCGAGCATACCCATCTGCTTGTAATGTCTACACTCAGCTCATCGATGATTATGCAGGTTGGTTTGATGTAGCTAATAATCAAGTTGAAATTGCTGGTGGAGGAGGAGGAACCTATCATGTTAGACCTCGGCATCTGGATATTACTGGTGATATACAAGCTTTGAAAGTTTCAATTTCATCCACAAAATATTATCGTGTTGAAGTATGCGAACAAGAATCAGAAGATGCTTGGTTACCTGATGAAGGAGTGCTTATTTACCTCGTTGATGAAGGAGCAAATGATAATGATGAGTGTACAGATGAGGATAGTACACCAGGTTCAGATCCTGATGCAGTTGATGATTTACTAGATTGTTTGTATGATGTCGGTCAAACATTCACTGATACTGGAAATGGTATTACTATTTCTATGGATAGTTTTTCCTTTGATGGATATGACATTACTGTGACAAATGCTGCAGGAGGAACTCCTGATTTAATGATAAATGAATGGGGTAATCCCCCTGGTTCTCCCGGACCATATGAATCAATAGATATCCACATTGATAGTCCAGTGAATGGATGGAATTGGTATAGACATAATGATGGTAATGGTAACAACCCAGTAGGAAATGGTGATGATCCACTTCTAAATCATGCGAATAGGCTTCATGCGAAAATCAATAATATTGGTGATGCTGATGCTAGTGGTGTGATTGTAAGATTTTATGAGAACACCCCTATTGGTGCTGGTGCAAGTGGTTCCTGGAGTCTAATTGATACCGTAACAGGTCTTACAGTAGTTAAAGGAACAACACAAGATATTTATGTTGACTGGACCCCTACCCATTCTGTCTCACCAACAGATTCCGGAATTATGGATATGCACTCTTGTGTAAAAGTCGTTATTGAGGATCACATATTAGAAGACAATACCGGAAACAATGACGCTCAAGAAAACATTGATTTCTTTGAAGTTGTATCAGGTTCCCCACTGCCAGGTTACATGAATGCTGAAGCTTCCTATGGTTCTGTAAGCAAAGAATTCACTATTGTAAACCCTTGGAAAGAAGCAAAAGAAATCCATATCAATGTTCTCGGCGTTACAAACGATTGGATAGTAACTGGAAACGGTATAGGTGAGTTCCATAATTTTTCAGCAAATGAAGCAAAAGTATTCAATATAGTAATAACACCTGGTCCAGACGCTCGAATTACCGATACAGTGCAAGCAGACCTCGTAGCATCAACGAATGTTATTTACGATGAGGGTGACGAAACTTTTGTGGGAGATATGCATCTCACGCCATTTGGAGGAGTAACACTTACTGCAACTATTATGTATCGAAGTAGTCTGAATATTGATGCAACAATCAGAGATGAAAATTTCTTTACAATCATCGGGGAACTTAGTTTCTTAGAAGACGTACCACAGCAACATTTACCTCAAGCCGAAGGAGATCGCACAGTCTATATTATAGTTGAGGAAGTTAATACTGGTGAAAAAACTCCTACTACAGTTGTATCAGATCCATATGGTGATTTTCAGCTAGAAGTCAGCGGTAAGTCAGGTCTATTTGCAATCAATGTTTACTATGCAGGCACTGGATATGTTACCAGTAGTGCATCAGTGACTCTTATGGTGGACTTAAACGCAAGCTCAGTTTGGACAAGTACCAGATCCGGTTTATTCCCAGGATTTACTTTCTATCTCACGCTAAGCGGAATGGTCTCTATGTGTGTAATCGTTATTCTAAAACGCAAGAGAAAATAATCTCTTAATTGTAAGTAAAGGAGTATTCCTTTCTTACTTTTCATTTATTTTTTTTTAAGCAGTTATCAATTCGCTGATTTGAGGTTAAAAGATTTTTATCTTAAGAGGTGATAGTATAATAGGGAGTACGGTGAAGAAAAAACAGATATTGAAATTTAGTGTCTTAGTATTATTTATTCTATTTAGTAATTTACAAATTATCTCAAAGAATGAAAACCATTCAAATACAACAACTAGCACCAGTCCTGTGACTAAAATCACACCTAATAATGGACCTGCAGATTGGTTATTGATGTTTTACTTAGATGGTGATCATCAATATGAGCATGCTATTATTGATGCTTTAAATGAATTAGAAGTAGGTTATATATTAACGGGAGAAGTTGAAGTACTCATAATGGTTGATCGTCATAATGAATATGACAAATCAGCTAGTAATTGGAATGGAACGAGATACTATCGACTTCTACCTGATAGTGATCCTATGATTATAGGTTCTGAGTTGCTTCTAGATTTAGGGGAAGTTAATATGGGCGACGGAGCAACATTAAGGAATTTCGTAGTTTGGGCCCAAGGATTAGCTTCAGCAGAAAAACAAGCATTAATTATACTTGATCATGGTGAAGGATTAACTGGTATTAGTTGGGATTTTACTTCAGATCGTGACTACATAACTCCCAATGAATTACAAGAAGCCATGAATGGCTTGCATGTTGATTTACTTGTCACAGAGGCATGTAGAATGGGTTACGTAGAAGTCGCTTATGAGTGGCGAACGTTTACAGATTATATTGCCTTTTCTCAAAATACTATGTTAATCGAATCACTTGATTATGATGCAGTGATCAGTGAATTATGTTTAGACCCAACTATCATGCCTTGGGAGCTAGGTGAAATTTTCGGAACTACCTATTTGGGATTATATGCTTACTGTACTTTCCAAACATTTTCAGTAATTAATTGTACATTGTTAGCATCCCTTGTTGAAGCTCTCTCAAATCTTAGTTTAGAATTAATTGATATGCTCCCAGGAGATATCTTGAACTTGTCAGCAATACGTTATGAATCAGATGAATTCTCATTAAGATCAGTTGATATTGGAACGATGATAGAAGTTTTCCAAGTAGAATTTCAAGATAATTTAGTTGTCAAAAACATATTAGATGAATTTGAAACAATTTATGAAGAAGCTATTTTGTATAATTTTAATTCCCCTTATTCACTGAATAAAACAGGCATGAGTTTGTTTTTCCCAATAGATAATAGAACAATTTCTCCTTGGGAACAATATGTTAATTATACTCATCCAGGAGACTTAACAAACCTAGATTTCCTCAATGATACCTCTTGGGATGAATTCTTAATTGAATATGAATCTCATGCTCCATTCATACCTCTTGAATCTCAACCGACTCAATGGTTATCTTTTAACAGGGATTATCATCTAGAACTCACTGGAAAAGCAGCCAAAATATTCATTCTCACAGTTGATATGCCAGCAATCTATAATTTCACACTTACAGTTATTAGTGGTGACATGGGTTTCTCACTGAAAAACTATCTTGGTGATTCTGTGTTTAAGTCGGATTATATGTACGCAGATCTTGTCAATCCAGAACAAGGAAATACGGAACAAATTATTCACTTTCTGAAACCTGGAATTAGTTTTGTTTTTATAAATTCTTTAGGAAATGCTTCAGGGATTTTTCATGCAACACTAACAAGAACAACTGAGATTTTGTATGACCAAGTTGTGAGTGGAGATTTCTTACCAGCTGATGGTTTAAATCCTCCAAGTGCTGTTGCCCATTATTACTCAATTTATTTAGATCCAGGGACATATGATATTGTGGTAAATACATCTTGGCCAGTGGGATTAGAAGTAGAAATTATTAATCACCGTAATTACTATATTGTTAATCATCGTTACGGAATTCCTGGAGCTAATTTCAGTTATCAGCATGAAATGTGGGAAAAGAGGTTTCTTGTAATTGGTATTGGTTCTTATACTGGTACAGGTTCATTTAGTCTAATAATTGTGGGGCATGCAGTAGCTATACCAAAATTAACATTTATTGTAGTTCCTTTTGTACTTCTTGTGTTAATAACCATAAGGTTTCGAAGAAAATATAACAAATGATAGATTTTGTCTATGAAGAGTTCAGTTACTTAGTGTTTGTGTTTTTCCACGTTGTAATACTTGCCCAGTTCCAGATTGAGCGATGATTTTTCTATCTTTGTAAACTATTTCTCCTCGGCGTATTGTAATCTGTGGCCAACCAGTGTGCTTTTGACCATCATACATTGAGAAACCGGCTTGAGAATGCATATCAGCATCCTTTATCACACGTTCTTCTTTTGGATCCCAAATGACCAAATCAGCATCAGAACCTACTTGGATAGCACCTTTCTTAGGATATAGACCAAAAAGTTTTGCTACATTTGTTGATGTTAATTCAACAAATTTTTCTAATGTAATTTTACCTTTTAAGACTGCTTTAGAATGTAGCATTGGCAACATTACTTGTAATTCATTAATTCCGGGAACTAGTTTGCTAATATTTAGGTCAGGATTCAGTTTCTGCTCTCGAGTATGTGGTGCATGATCAGTGGCGATTGTATGAATAGAACCTTGTTGTACTCCTTTCCATAGTGCTTTCACATCACTTTTCTCTCGAAGGGGTGGTTGAACTACATATAGTGCACCTTCTGGTTTGAGGTATTCCTCTCGAGTAAGATACAAGAAAATAGGTCGTCCCTCAACATAAACTGGTAATGAGCGTTTCTGAGCTTCCTCGCAAACTTGGAGGGCTCCCTTAGAAGATAAATGAACGACATAGATTGGAGCACCGGTTTCTTCACACATCTCAACTGCTTTTTGTGTAGCGACTACTTCTGAGATGACTGGTCGACTATCAGCATAATTTTTAAGAGAACCTTTTCCTTCAGCTATCATCTTCTCACTTGTTTCTTTGATGATTGTATTATCCTCACAATGAATCATCGAAAGCATATTAGCATCTTTTGCTGCTTGGATAGCTTTAAGGTAATCACCTGAGTTTGCATCAAAGTCATCAGTAACCATGAAAATCTTGATGGTAGAACAACCTTTTTCTGCTAGTTGTGGAATCTCTGCAAGCTTTTCTTCTGTTAAATTAAATAACACTGGATGAATCATAATATCAGCAATAGCTTCCTTTTGAATGGTTTTCGATTCGCGTTCTAATGTACCAAGGGGTGTTTCTTCTTGATCCGGAACAGAAATGCAACCTAGAGTAGTTATCCCACCTGCAAGAGCTGCTTTTGAACCACTCTCAAAATCATCGGACCAACGAAATTCCTTAGGAACATAATCAGGTAGAGAGAGATGGACATGGGGATCTATTCCACCAGGTAAAATGAGTAATCCTTTTGCATCAATCTCTTGTTCCTTATCTTCAGATTTTTTCAGTTTGAAACCTATTTCCGTTATTTTTTCTCCAACAATTCGAATGTCTGCTTTGTATTGTTTGGTGTCAGTAACTATTGAACCATTTCTAAGAATGATATTACTCATGAATCAATCCCAACCAACTGAATTACCTTACATAGGATTTTGAAAATTAATGTATCTTTTGGAAAATTTAGCTATTTAGATATCCGAGAGCTAACACATTTCTTTTATCTCTTTAACTCAATAAATGACTAATTAACTTGGGAGATATTTTACAATGGAAATTTTTAATGTAACAAAAAACATAGTTGTTGCTAATACATCAAATATAGGAAGTAATATTGTTTGTGTAAACACTACTGATGGTCTCATCTTTGTTGATACAGGACTAATAGTTGAAGAAGTAAAGAAATTCAGACAAGATATGGAAAAGAAATTTGGGAAGAAGACTATTTCTCTAATTTTAACTCATGCGCATCAAGACCACATATTCGGGATGAAATCATTTTTTGATGTTCCAATTATAGCAACTCAAAAGTGCAAGGAAAAGATCAAAGAGAGATTAGCTACTGATTTCGCTGGTGATGGTATTAGAAAAATTTTAAATAATTATTCAGAATTCAAAGAGTATTTCGCTAATATGGGTATATCGGAAGACGAAATAGCAGAAGTTGTGAATCAAACAGATATTGTTGTTGAAATTCCTCAAAAGGATTTCACAAAGGAATTAGCAATTGGAACTAAAGAAAATAAAATAATCATCACAATCTCCGGTGGTCACTCACTTGATTCAGCGACTGTTTATCTTCCTTCTGAAAAAGTTCTCATAACTGGTGATGAATTTTACCATTCACAAGTTCCATTATTGGCAGGAGCACCAGAGAGTCACGAAAATTGGTTGAAGGCACTCAAGAGCTGGGAGAAATTAGATGTGGACATTGTTATTCCAGGACATGGTTCTCCTATTGATTTTGAGTATGTAACGAATGCAAGGAAATTTGTTGAAAAAACCTTCAAAATTGTGAGAGAACTAAAAGAGAAAAATGTCAAAGTGGATGAAGTAATCAAAGACAAGAGATTAAAGGAATATTATGGAAAATCCAATTGGAAAGATCCATCTTGGTGGAAAGAATCACTGAAAGCACTATATCAAATATTATGAGAGAAAAAATGAAGATTTTGTCAATCGGTATTTTTGACAAAATCACTTTCGACGTCTTCTAATTATAACAGATACAATTATGATTGCACTAAAAGCTGCGAATGAAATATAACACTCGAATCCAGGTAATCCAACAGGTTTATCGAAGTAAAACGCAGGAAGAGCATATCCATTAATCGTTACTTCTTGATTCAGTATCATTTCAAAATTTTGACCTTCAATAACACCGTCATAATCTAATTCAAGTCGATATCCTTGCATAACACCTGTAGTTTTATCAAAGGCAATTTTGAATCGTTCATAACCCTCTAGCAAGAAATTGTAAGGTGCAGTATAGTTAAGAGTTCCATCAACTATCCAGTCAAAAATCGCAACAGTTCCAGTTTCATCAAAATTTCCATCTATTTGAGTGAAAGTATGTCTTGGATCAGCAGCAATTGGAGACCAATACGATGAATTCGCATAAAATCTAAAGTGATCGAGGATAGCATGTGCAGTATCAAAGAAGAAATAAAAATGCACAGTAGGTCCTAAATCAACAGTTTCTTGCGACCAAGTAGTAGCATAAACCACAGCATGCTGAACTATGTATAATAGTAGAGATCCTAATTGAAACAAATCAGTATCATCATTTTGATATGCAAAAACAAATGATCCTACAGTTAAATTCCATGAAACACTAGTGTCGGGAATAACATCTGTTACTTCTACTGTGAAGCTTGTTCCCTCATCATAGGAATCCAAAACAATTAGGCATTTTGATACTGAACCACTATTATCACCAAGTTTGATACTCCAATTTGAAGTATTCACGTTATAGGTAAAAGTCTCGCCAATAGAGACTTGATAATCCCCTTGTACTAATGTTGTACTTAGGATTAAGGCTATTACAAATGTTGGTATTAGAATATTTATTTTCCTCATATTTAGGCCCACCCCAAATATACAGAAAATATTTGGTATTTGAATTCATTTACTTTTCGGAATTTTTATGACTAATATTAATATAGTTAGAAATAATTCGTGATTATTATGAGCAATGTAAAACAAAAGTTTCTACTGGAACCATCAACGCAAATTAAATCAGAACGATTAATAATTAGAAAATATGAAAGCGGTGATGGAAAAGGTTTATTTGATTTGTTAGAACGAAATGATAATAGAATTTTCCTAAAAGATCATGTTGATGAAGCAACAGATGTGAAATCATTAGAGGATGCAGAAATAAGGGTAAGAACGTTAGCTTCGTTTTGGGAAGCTAGAAGTCGATTTGTTATGGGAATTTGGTTAAAGAAAAATAAAGTGTATATTGGGAATATTTGGATTGAACCAAAACACTGGGAAGTACCTTCCTTTGAGATTGGCTATTTTCTTGATCAAGGTTATATAGGCAAGGGTTATGCAACAGAAGCGACCAAAAGATCAGTTGAATTTATTTTTGAAGAATTGAATGCTCACAAAGTTATTCTGATAACTCGAGACACCAATGAACGAAGCTTCAAGTTAGCAGAACGAATGAATTTTGTTAAAGAAGGTCATTTTAGAGAGAGTAATAAAGAAAACGAACGCCGATTTGGTCTACTCTATTATGGGTTACTGAAAGAAGAATATGAAAAGCTATTCAAAGGAAAATTATAGGTAAAAATAGTTTTTATTATTTGAAATGCGAAAGCTTTTTACTAGCTCACACTTTTTCCTTAGTTATGATTCGTTTAGCCTGTATTCAAATTGCACCTGTTTTTCT
>JABLTI010000084.1 GCA_013166835.1 Promethearchaeati archaeon
GGACAGATATTGGGGGATTAGACGATCAAGTAAGGGAGTTAAAGGAAGCTATAGAATGGCCTTTGAAATTCAAAGAATCATTTAGTAGATTGGGGATATCACCTCCAAGAGGGATACTCTTATTTGGTCCACCTGGTTGTGGAAAAACACTTCTCGCAAAAGCAGTGGCAACTGAAAGCGAAGTTAATTTCATAAGTATTAAAGGCCCAGAAGTTATGAGTAAATGGGTAGGCGAATCCGAGAAGGCTGTTAGAGAAATTTTCAGAAAAGCGAAGATGGCTGCTCCAACCATTGTCTTTTTTGACGAAATTGATGCTCTTGCTCCGAAAAGAGGTAGTGGATTTGGTGATTCAGGAACAACAGAACGAGTCATAAGTCAACTCTTAACAGAAATTGATGGTTTGGAAATGATTAAACAAGTTGTAATCATAGCAGCCACAAATAGACCTGATATTGTCGATACTGCTCTGTTAAGACCAGGACGATTTGACAGATTTGTACTTATTCCACCACCAGATCAAAAATCACGATTAAAAATTCTACAAATCTTCACTAAAGAAATGCCTGTTGCAGAAGATGTTGATCTAAAGCAATTAGCAAAAGATATCGAAGGATTTTCAGGAGCTGATATCGAATCTTTATGTAGAGAGGCAGCAATGCTATCCTTAAGAGAAGATATGAATGCTTCAATAGTTTTAATGAAACATTTCAGTAATGCAAGGAAGAAAGTATATGCTTCAATTACAGCTGATACAATGAAATATTATGACAAAGCAGCTGAAAGATTTAAACGGGCTTCTGTTGAAGTTGCAGAGCTTTCTCCAGTTATATGAGATTACAATAATAAACTAGATAACAAGAAAATCGAAACAAACAAACCACAATTCTTTAAAAGGTGATTAATAAAGATTGATTTGGGATTTTTATTCCGATTTTTAAAATAACTACTTAATCTAAGGAGTTTTCAGACAAAATGTCTAAAGAAAGAGCAGCAATTTGGAAAACCATGCCTTTATCTACTGCAGTTCTAATAGTTATCCAAAAACGACAAGGTGTTTTACTAGATGATGAGTTAGTCAAAATCTTGTCTATGGAATTTGGTGATGTATCTAAAACTGAGATTAATCAAGTCCTAATGGAACTCGAGATTAGAGGAATAGTCCACGTTTCTTTTATTACTAAGAGTAAACGACGAATAGAATTAATAAGAGACAATATGGTTTACATGGCTGTTGGTGAAGACTAAAAAAGAGCTAATTGTAGCGTTCAAAAACGCTACGAAATTATTATTCTTTATGCTCCGCTTCTTTCTTTTTCAATTTTCTTACGGAGTTCTGCTATTTCATCCCCGATTTCATCTTCCTCTTCAACTTTTTCTTTTGTAGGAGTTACTTTTGTTGTCCCGACATCTGGGAGTTCATCCACTTGTCCTAATGACAACTCCATTTCTAGTTCTCGCATTTCTTGATCTATCATATCTTCCATATCAAGATCTAATTCAGTTTCAGAGAAGGAAGTATCAGCTAAGGCGTCAGAAGCAAACGCTACTTTCTCCATTGAGGATTGCATTTCAAACATTGCTCTCTCAGTGTCTGCAGGAGAAACATTTTTCAGAGTATCTTCTATTACTACTACTCCATCTTTAATAGCATGAGTTGTTTCTGCAACATCTTTAGCTTCAGAGATTGATTCTATCATACCTTGCAAATTGAGAATTTTGTTTTGGGTTTCATTTAATTTCTTAAGATACAATTGACGACGCATTAGAGCCTGTTTTGCACCTGCTTTATTTCCACTTTGCATCATATCCCTAGCAATACCTTTTTGCTCGTCAGCTTGTTGAGTTAATCTGCGAGATTGTAGGGTATACTTATTTATAACACGTCTGATTTTAGCAATACTTTCAGTATCTTTAGGTTTATCTTTTCCAAACAACCAATTTTTTATTTTAGGTGACATAATTAATACATTCCAATTCTTTGTAAGCTTTATTCGAACAATCGATATAAAAAACATTTTCTTTAAGCTTAAAGTATGTCTTTTATTTTCGTTAAGTCATTAATATATATACTTATTCCTAATAAAAGTCTATTTTTCTAGGTATAACTCCTACGAGCATTCTCCACCTCTTCATCCATAATAAAGACTAATAGACTTAGAGAAGGATCATCTATTCTGGCTATTTCAAGGAATTTAATTGAACTAGCAATAGAGTCCTGGATAGGCATTATTAATTCTTCTTCATTACCGCCGAATGTTCTCAGATCAGTATTTAGTCGTTTTTCAAAATCCTCAGCTGTTAGAGCTTGATCTAAGAATAACTCAAAATTCTTTTTACATTTATCAACAAAGTTGTTATATAATTCTTCACCGGCAATTCTCAGAACAATACAAGAAGGCAAGAGGATATTATTCACCCATTCATTGACAATTCTTTCACGATCATACAAAGTATCACTGAGGGATTTTGAGAGAATATTTTGTTTTCTAATTTGTCTTGGTTTCATCCCTTTAAGGGATTCTTCTCCAATTTTTGCTAATTCATCGAATCCATATTTCTCCTTATATCTAGCAAATGTCTTGATGAGTGATTTAACAAAAATGGTAAGTTCCTCTGAGACATTATAGTTGTTTATCAAAATAGTACTTATTTGATTCATAGCTTCATCTGAGTTAACTTGATCTTGTGCTATAGCAAGCAAAACTCGAGCAATGATTTGTTTTACTTCTTCAATTTTTCCAGCAGATTTTATCGAAAAGAGTAGAAGTGGTGTGATGGTTTGTTCTACTATTTGATTTATCCAAGAGATGATTATTTGTTGATAAACTAGAAGATTAATCGCATCTAGAATTAACTCTGGTTTCTTTCCAATTACAAGTTCCTCATAGAAACTTTCAGTAAAATCATTTACTAAATCAAAGATGAATTCAGAAATTTTCACATCTTTGAATGTAGAGATTTTTTTCAGAAAATCATTTTCTGATTGTGATTTTCTTTTGTTCGTTTGTAAAGAATTATAGAAGAGATTCCAGATTTCCTCTTTCAATAAGACATAATCGTTTGCATCGACATCAATTGTTAAAGGTTCAATTATTGGCCAAACAACTTTCTGGAAGAGTTTAGAAAAGAGTTCTTTGTTTTTGTCAAAGAACTTTTTGTCTAGCTGAATCTTCTTCTTTTTGGGAATAATGGATCACAACCTGGGTTTCACAAATCAAAGATCTTATCATAGGTATTTTTCTTGAAGCGCTCCTTAGCTACTACAAGGAAAGACATAGCTAATTTGTCTTCTAGAATTGTATAGGATATACCTAATGCTGCGCTTTCAAGTCTCATTAATATCACAGCGAAAGTTTTCTCTGAAATAATTTCACTGATTTCCCAACCAATGTTTTCTAGTTTACTAATGATATCTGGTAAAATCTCATCAATTGTTCCTTTTCTAACTCCTGATCTCTGATGCTTATCAAATCTAGTGGATTTTGATCCATCAAATAAAAAGGTGTTATGTCCATATTCCAGTTTTCTTTCAAGAGTACTGAGAATCATCTTTTGTGGAAATTGACTTGGTTCAGGGTGGGGGAACTCACTTTTTGTGCGAGACTTCTGAACACTTCGCTCAGGAGGTGGTGTTCTATGTTTCTTTGGTATTGGTTCGGGTATACGAGATTTAGAATCAACCGAAATTTCTGGTTCCGCTATTAGTGATTCAACGACTACATCTCTTCTATCAAGCTCTGTGGCTTCTGCTTGTTTTTGATCTCGTAATTTCCTTCTTAGTGAGGATGGTACTGCTTCTCTACCTGCATGAAGAGATGTTCTGGGACGGATTTTAACAACAAAACTTCTGTTTTGTGTTTTTTGATCTGAAAACAAACCAACACCAGTTGGCATACTTCTTATGAAATCAGAATCCTCGAATTGCTCTGGAACAGAGGCAGGAACTCGTTTTAGAAAAGCTTTGATATCATCTTCAAAAGTTAGAAGATGGGTTATCATAATATCAATTTGACTCATGATATTTTTATGCATTGCAGATGGCTGCTGGGTAACTAGCACTAAAGCACAACCTGGTTTTCTTCCTTGCTTTGCATATTCTATTAGGGGGTCAGTCGCTGCTGTTTTCTTGTTATTTGGCACTAAGACATGAGCTTCATCAATAAGTAACCAAGTAACAGGTATGGAACCATTTGTATCTCCTGACTCTTCAAAAACCTCGCCTCGAGAGCTTTTGATTCTAGCTTCAAGAATTTTCCTAGCAATAATTCCAACGAGTAATGCTCGTAAGCTATCACCAATACGTGGATTGCTAATATCTAATACTGAAATCTTATTTGGTGTGCTTAATCGTGAAAGAGGTGTCCCTACACCTGAGAAAATTCCCCATCTTTTAGCTGCTTCCATTCGTGACCTTATAGCTTGAATAGAGTCATTTCTATATTGGTTCGCAATGGATGGGTCATCAAGAGCTTCAATGATATCATCAATAGAATAATCCGGTTTTTCACTTCTGATGATCTGAATTGCTTTCTCCAATACTGTACCTCTGATTTCATAACGATCAATATCAAAAGTTCTACACCAATCTTCTATGTGTAAATCAGATGGCTTCAATGCGAAAGGTGAATCTATTGTTTTGTCTGGGAATTCATCAAAAATACCAATGGGAGTGAAAACTTCTACATTTTCCACATCAGCAGGTTTTAATCCCCACCTCTCGAGGAGAAGATTTTCATTAGTGTCAGAATTTTGATTTTTCAAAGCCCAAAAAATACCTATCGGGTCCACCAAAATAATCCCAACATCTAATTTAGCTTTAGATAATTCTTCAGCGATTACTCCTAATGTATAGCTTTTCCCGGATCCACGATGTCCAGATATGAACAGGACATGAGGATAGGCAGCATCAACAAGTACTTTCTTACCATAATGATTGTGCTTGCCAACTTCGGAGACTCTCCCAAGATAGAGAGTTCCTTGACAACCAATTTTACGAATAACAGATCCTGAACGACCAAGTATTATTGCATCATCAGTCGGTGCATCTCTAACCTCTAAAGGAAGATTAACTTCAGGGGAAAAGTCTAAAGTAGTTTTAACTTCATCTAAATTCCTTTGGATGTTTTCAAGAACATTCTCATTTCTCATGAATCCAAGAACAAAAAGAACGTCAACAGGTTGGTCACACTGATAAATTTCTTCAGCAAGTTGCTTTCGAGTTTCAAAATTGCGAGGACCAAAATCTGGATCATACATGGATTTAATCCAAATTATCTTGTCTAAGTATGCTGCTGGTTTATCACTACCAGACATCTCCTTAGCAAGTTCAATAATATTGTTGGGTAACTCAAATTCTCTGTTAGACATTATATACGCAGTAGCATGCGGCCATAATTTTTCCTCTTTTGGAAGGGATTCAAGTAAAGAGTAGATTTTCTCTTTTAATTCACCTTTTTCAATCGAAATACTAAACGCAAGTAATAATGCACAGATTCTATCATCCGGATCAGGCCAACTCTCTTGTAATTCAATCATCCGATCAATCTGCGGTTCATCAATAACAAGAGTTCCTTCACGATGTAAAAAGTACAATAACTTTAATTCTTCTTCTTCTGGCACATAGCTTTCTTTTGTTAAAATATCCCTCAATATTTCATTTCCAAGTCGTCTAGCATTTGTTGCGTATTGTTTTGTATCTGTAATTTCATACGCAAGCATATTTGCTCTAGCCAATAGTGCTCGTTCATGAGCATCTAATAATGAGCTGTTTAAATCAGCAAGCCTTTCAAGCACAGTGGGAAGATAATGACATGGAGAGCGACCAAATTCATACTTCATTTTTTTTCACCAATTATATATTCATAACAAACTATTCTTTCAATATTTTCCTAGTCAATCAAGGATAAGAAGATTTGTAAATACACTTTTTTTGTATTTATGTATAGAAATATGTAATTCTCTCTAATAAATGTTTGAAATCATCTTTATTTTAATAATCGATTTTCTTAGCCTGGATATCAGTTCTCATTGAACATTTTATAAATTAACAAAATAACCTTAATAGGGATTTAGTTGATTATTCACAAAGAAGTACTGAAGAATCCCTGAGGAAGTAAAATGAAGAGTTTAATTATCGATGCTCAGATTGCTGGAGCATCAGGTGACATGTTTTTGAGTGCATTACTAGCTTTATTCGGAGCGGATGAGAAAAAAACTGTTGCCGATAAAAAAAGACAACAATTAATGAATGATATTGCTTTGAAAATAGTCCAAGCAGCAGATCTACAAAACGAAGCAAAAATCAGTGTGAAATTACAACATAAAAATCTGCATGCTATTGCCGGAATTAATCTTAAAATTAAATTATCAGAACCTCATCGTCACTTGAAAATTCCTCAGGCTTATAGTATCCTTGATAAATTTTTCAAGCTTCATCAGATGTCTGAGAAAGCACAGATATTTAGCAAGAAAGCGTTCGAAATTTTGTTTGAAGCGGAAGCAAAAGCACACGGGGAACCCTTGGACGATGTTCATCTTCATGAAGCCGGTTCTTTGGATACTTTCTTAGATGTTTTAGGAGCGGCAATTTTATTGGATCAATTAGGAATATTTGATGCCTACATCTATCTTCTCCCAGTTGCCTTAGGATCTGGCACTGTTACTTTTTCACATGGGACTCTTCCTGTTCCAGCTCCTGCTGTAGTTGAAATTGTAAAGAAATATCAGATTCCTGTTTATAGTGGCTCAATAAAGAGTGAATTACTAACACCAACCGGTGCAATTCTTATTGCTTCCTTAATGAGCACCTGCAAAAACTCAATTGTAACAACATACCCATTCATTACCATAGAAAAATCCGCAGCGGGTTTTGGAACAAAAGAGTTTGAAAAAACACCAAATGCCTTACGCTTAATTCTTGGAAGTGTTCTCGAGTCAGAATATCCTCAAGAAGATATCTCAATTATTGAAACAAATGTAGATGATTGTTCAGGTGAGACAATTGGGTTCTTAAATCAAAAGCTCTTAGAGATGGGTGCAAAAGACGTCTTTTTAACTCCAATCTATATGAAAAAAGGAAGACCGGGAACAAAAATTTCGGTATTATGCTTGCCAGAAGAAGTTGGAATTTTTGCAGCAGAAATTATGAATCAAACAAGCACAATCGGAGTCCGAATCACAAACAGTAAGAAGATTATGCTGAAAAGAGAAATCAAGAAATTTCAAATAAAAATTAAAGGTGAAAATTTCACCGTCCATGCGAAAATTTCCTATAATAAGAAAAATGAAATCGCTCATTTCAAACCTGAATTTGATGATGTGAAAACAATCACAGAACAAACAGGACTTACTATTAATGATGTCGTTTCTTTAGTAAGAGAAGAGATTAAAAAGAAACTTTGATCTCAATCAATATTTACGAGCTTTCTTCAGGCACTAATTCCATCATACAATATTTATCTCTCTTACCTGCATGATAGAGCTCTTTTATCATTACTTGTCTTCCGAAAATCTCATTAAGTATACCCACCCACATATTTCGAATAAAGGTGCATCTATTCACAAATTTCTTTTCTGCACAGAAGGATCGACAATCATAATAAATTAGATAACTGCTTGCATGTTTATCTCTTAATGTAGATTGTAATTTTCCAATTAATGGGTCAGTGATTTTAGTAGAGAGGATTTTTACTAGAAATTCACCCACAATCTCAGACATATTAACAATTTCGTCTTCCTTTTCATTCTCGGTAAGTTTCATAATAATAAATGATAGATTCGTCATTGTTGGATCTTTTAAAGCCTTGTTCACAGGGTCATTTGCATCTGCTGAGAAATTAGCCACATAGGATTCTGTAATGACTTTCCAAAATGTTTCAAAAAGAATGAAATTGGGAATATCTTTCGAAAATATGGGGTTGAAAATTTTATCAATGGTTAAAGATACATGGATTGACTTATCGGTAACTTCAACGGGAATAAGACTTGGTTTTTCTTCTTCTTCTTTATGTTCAACAACAATCATTGTTCTGGTAAATTGTACTTCATAATGACTACTTGATTTCAAAGAAAGTTTTGCAATGACTTTTACCGGATTTTCTAATAAGAAATGTCCAATCCCCACGAAAAGTGCTTGTAAAACAAGTAACGTTCCTTTTGAATCTGCGATTTCGTTCACAAAGAATCTATTTTGTCCAAGCGTTACTTTTCCATGCCCTTCATCTTTGTTAAAATTAATAACTGAGCTTTTCCACCCCAATGTTTCAAGTAACTCAGAAACAATTTCTTTTTCATCTATGGTTTCATCTTCTCTTAAGGTTCTTTCTTTGATAAATTTACCAACATTAGAAACAAATATATCACATTTAGAATTATCATCAACAATAAGATCCGCTGATTGTACTAATGAGTAAAATAAGGTGCGAATCATTCTTTGTTCTCTAATGATGTCAAGAGCCATTTATTCGTTCCCACTACGAGATTTTGATCTATCAATAACTATTTGTTAATCTCAATTCTTCGTACAATTGTTCTTCTTTTACCCGTTAAAAAGCACTTTGATATCGACAAATTTTCTTTCGAAATTTATGACCATTTTGGAACCTTTAAATAATACAAATAAATAATTAAAAATTGTTTTAATACAAGTATCTTCTATTTCCACCTATACATTACTAAATCCATTTGTAAAATAAATGGTAAGTTCGATACATTTTAAAGGTAAACCAAAAACAATCATAAATACTCGGTGGTAAACTTGGACGCACAGATAATTATCTCTCGAGAAGATAACACAGATTTCATATCACTAGGTTTCATTCAAACGGATACATCATTAGTTAGTGCTCTAGGTGGTGCTCTTGCGAATTTTGCACAAGAAATAGGTTTAGCAGGAGATAAAACTGACGAGAAAATAAAGTCAAAGAGAGACGCAATAAATTTCTCCCGATTTCAAAATGGAATTCTTGCATCAAAAATTGTACCTGTGCGTAATCACAATCCCATTATACTTATAGCTATACGCGGTTATGAAGGAGAAGATAGCAAACTTGATTTTATTGTAGATTATGCATCCGAATTAGCTACAAGTATTGTCACTAAATTTGATGATATATATTCCAGTATTGGATTGATACCACAAATTGAGGATGCTGTAGTCAATATAGCTGCAGTAGCTAACCTAATGAATCGAAAATCAAGTGACAAGGTCCGATTTTTTACAAAAACACTAAAACAGAAAGTTACTACCTTATTAGAAGATTTATGGTTGAATCAAGCAGCATTTGCAAATTGGATTAAGGATTATTCTTCAAAGAAGATATCTGCTATGTCCCAAGATGAAATACTCAAGGAACTTGCCAGGTATTTTTACATTCAAAGCATTGAGTGCGATGCTTTGCTTCCCCTTATGTTTGGTTCTACAAAGAATCCGTTGAATGAATTAACAAAACTAATTGATAACTTTCTTAATAAAAAAGCTATAATTGCTCGAAAAGAAATCGAAAGTGAAATCACAAAAGCATACACTCAATTAAAGGATTCATCAAAGGCTCTCTCTAATAGAGGAACAATTGATCTCCCAGAAGTTGAGTTAATAAACGAAAGCTCACTTTTTGAGAAAATACTTGTAACAAAAAATGCGAATCTAGATACTACTGTAGCAGAACTTCTGAGTTCTACAAATCAAGAATTGTATAGGAAATTATTCAGAAAACATCCTTTAAAATTTGTATCAATGTCAAAAGAGAGTGTATTTAATAAATCTGATTTGGATGGTATAGTTAGAAGTATCTTACCACGTATTTTGAAAGAAGAATTAGTTGATAAAACTTGGATATCTGACAAGATATTATTATTATTAAGAAATGCCTCATCAAAATACTCACCAAATGAGGTCATGAAGCAAAAAGATAAAATTTTGTTAGAAATTCAAGCGAATTTTCTTGGTACAATTAAAAAAGAACATCCATTTATTCTACTGGTAGATCCACAATTAAAACAATTAACAAGTTTTGTTAGTTCAGATGCAGTACGGTCACTTGAAAGATACAAAACATCTCAAGATGAAGCAGTTGTTTTATACAACATTATTGGTCAGATTCGTTCTGATTTAACTAGTGAAAGAAATTCTTCTGCTCAAGACCTGATGATTCTTTATTTCTTACAGTCAGTAATTCAGCCATATCAATTTAGAGAAGTTCCTGACATAGTATATGCTCTAATATCAGAAAGTTTAGAAAAAACATCCTATGCTCGAAAGGATAAACCAATTATTGCTATACAGAATAGTATCAGTCAACTAGAAAAAAATCTCGACTTCAAGATTGTGCCAGAAATTAGAAATCTTGTATTGAAAAGAATGACTAAAACAAAACCCACAATACAACGATTTGAAAATTTCGAGAATTTAGCATATTTCTTCCAATCATTTAGAGGTTCTTTAGAATCCACAATAGCTAAAATTTTACAAACAATTTTTGGTCCAGAAACTTTCCCAAATCCTCCAACAGCAATAAGTAATTTAATTAAAGAATTATCAACCGATCTTCAAAGCATAAGCGTAATTAAACGATATATTGATCAAATAATCAAAAGACCAAATGGTCGTGAATTATTTTCTGAAGATAATACCAAATTTCTAGCAAAGAACACCCGCTTTAAATATATTCTGCCAGCACCAATCCATCTTGCTTTAGTTGCGTATAATAGTGGTTGGATAAAATCTGCAGATGGTAAAAAACGAGAAAAAGTAACTACTACTCAGTTAAGTGGTTTTTCAGTTAAAATCCCAGCTTTGAAACTTGAAGGAAAAGTTTCATCACTAATAGAAAATCCTAAAGTTTTAGAGAATTTGTGGGTACGATATGCTCATAAAATAATTGAAAGTCGGCAAAAATCTCTCAAGAAAGCCATTAATGAAATCGAAAAGAAATCAAAAGTATCAGCTGGTAAAATTGATGGTCAGCAGAAATATGGTAAAACAGCTAAACGACTAAAGGATTCTAACAGATGGTTAGGTAATGTTGTTTCTGGCGGAGGTTTCATGAGAAAAATCTTCAGTGGAGGAAGAGACCTTAACCAAATGGCCCAAGATATCGCCAAAACAAAATACTACTTATTCAATCAACAACCCGATTCATATAATATAAGTAAACAAATACACGCTATAAGAAGCAGTTTTACAAATCCCATTAGTAATGATTTTCAAGATTTAATAGAAGTTTATGCCTCTTTATGGGTAGCAGATTCTGAATACATTGAGAATCTTGCAGAAAAATTGTTCTGGAATGGATTATTTAAAACAAATGGGAGTGCAACAAATGGTTCTGATTTGAATAAAAAAATCAATCAGAATCTCAAAGCATCATATAGAAAAGATTCGATAACAGATAAGAAAACAGTCATTAGAAGAGCAATAATTGAAGAAGTAGTGCCAGTTTTCAACAAAATGGTGCGACAAACACTTGCTGTTGCTTTTAATTTATTTAGTGATGATATTGTGGTAAAATTTGATGAAAACACAAATGATTGGTATATCTCTCTTGATACGTTAATACTTCCTCCGAGCTCACTAAAATTCATTTTCAGCGGCATTAAAAACCTATCATTCGTTAAAAGCAAAGATGACCTGACTGAAGTAAGATTAATTCTCACATCTCATTACGCTTTGAAGCGTTCTAAGGAATCACAAACAATTGAGGAATTCGTTAGGAAAGCCGCTTATGGAAAATTGGGCAAGAATGAAGTGAGGGCATTAGAGTTCTTCAGTGAATTAAGTGAAAAATACATTGGAAAATCTGCTGCAAACACATTCTATTCCAATCTAAGATCGCTATCTCAAATGATAATAACAACAGTTGAATAAAATCAATAAGATGTTTTTCTTAACCTCTTTCCTTAATTTCTTTCCACTT
>JABLTI010000206.1 GCA_013166835.1 Promethearchaeati archaeon
TACTAAAAAAAGACAATGACATTCCTTTTCTGTTTGAGATAAAGGAAGGATTGATGGCAGCAGTTAATTCAGATTTCTTTAGAAATGGTAAGATTTTCATTCAAGATAAAGCCAGTGTTTTTGCAGTAACAGCCCTTGATCCAAAACCTGGGGATATTGTGTTGGATGCTTGTGCAGCACCTGGTATGAAAACCCATCTAGTTTGGGAACTAATGAAAGGTAATGGTTGCTTACTAGCTAATGATATTAGTTATAATCGATTAAAAAGTGCTCAATTGCGATTTCGATCCATTGGAGCAAAGAATATTGATTGGATAAATAATGATTCAACAAAAACTTCAATTTTAAATGCAAATAAAATCTTGATTGATGCACCTTGCACATCAACTGGAATTATTCAAAGCCATCCCTCATATAAATGGCGTCTAAACAAGAAATGGCTTTTCTCAAT
Organism: Promethearchaeati archaeon; assembly: GCA_013166835.1. GTDB lineage: Archaea > Asgardarchaeota > Heimdallarchaeia > JABLTI01 > JABLTI01 > JABLTI01. Next base: position 452 of record JABLTI010000206.1, read on the forward strand.
AATGACGATACAAAATAAGATTCTTGAGGGAATAATCTCAAGTTATTCAGAAAAACCAGGAACGGAAATCGTTTATTCCACTTGTTCTGTTTTACCTCACGAAGGGGAAAATCAAATCGATTCGATTCTGGAACGTTATAATATTGACTTACTGGAAGGTCCAAAACAAGGATCTGTCGGTTATGCTAATTATGAATGCACTCAAAAAGTTAGAAGATTCTTTCCACATATTCATGAAACCAATGGATTTTTCATAGCACGTTTTAGAATTAAATAACTACTTTTACTTTTTTTCTACAATTGCTTTTAGTTTATCGTAGCCAACTCTATGGAACATACACTCTTTTATACAAACAGAACAACCGTAATCCTCACCAAATACTGGGAAACACTTGTCCATTTCTATATGTGTTTTTCTTCCATCATCTTGAGTTATTGCTGTCTCCAAGATAGCTTTTCCTGGGCATTTCTCAATACATCTACCACAAGTTTTGCAATAATTCTCAATCCATTTATGTTCATTCTCTTCTGTTATTGGAAGATTAGTAATATTCGTTAACACCGCAGCTAAGCGATGACGAGGACCAAAATCCGGTGTAATTATTAATCCATGTCTTCCATGCCAACCCATACCGGCTAACATTGCTAAAGGTGAATACCCTATTGGTCCACCTAAAGGATGACATGCTTGTGCTGCGAAACCATTTTTCACTAGGAATTCAGCAATTTTGTTTCCTCTAACTCCTAATTCGTGATACGTATCCACAATAATTTTCCCGGTTTCTACATGTGGAGCCATATCAATTTTCTCTCTATCCATTTCCATGGATAAAACTATAACATTTTCAAACAAAACAGACTGTCCTTTGAAGATGGCTTCTTTTGGTAATTTAGCATATCCGATTTTAACGCCTATTAATTCTGCACATTCCTCCAATTCGTTAATAAATTCTTTACTTGCTTCTTGTTTTGGTTCAGGAGGATTTTTCTTCAAAGATTTTTTTGTTTTGTTAACTTCTCTTACCATCTTAATTATAATTTTAGGATTCAACATTTTTCTTCTTTTAGAAAAAGACATTCCATATTTTTTTGGATCCCTGAATGCAATAGAGAAGCCCATTTCAGGGGCATTTTCATTTGCCTTGATTACCTCTGGATTATCCTCGAATTCATTTTTCATACCAAATAATCTGGATCCCATTCTTTCCATTAGAGTTTTTTTTTTTCGGTCATGTTATAATCTCTATTCAATAAATAATTTAAAAATCTATTTGGTGAAATAAAAAAAAAAAAAGAAAAAATAGAATACAAAAGAGAAAATCAATTAATATAGATACCACTATAGAAAGGAAGTTTTGGTTACTAAAATATCTTATGTCTTTGCCTAATCAAATTATAACTTAATATTTATAATTATGAAAAAAATAAATTCTTGAATAATGGAAGTGATTTTTTGAACAGTAGAAATAATGAAACAAAAGAAGAAATTCTCTATAGTGAATGGATTCCAATGAGCAAATTCATAATAATTCTATTTGCTTTTGTGATAGCTGTATTAATTTCTACTGCTATAACTACCTCAATTTTTGTACCTACAACTAGAGCATATATGTTACCAATCTATGCAGTGCTTTGCCTGTTTTTTGTTTTAATTGGTTTGAATTATAGAGGAATAGAGATTACATTAACTGAAAGTGAAATTAAAGTGAAATTTGGATTGCTTAATAAAAAAACAATTCTAATTGATGAATTAATTACTTGTGAAGTCATGCAAGCTACAATTGGGAAATACTTTGGATTAGGGGCTCGAATTGGTTTTGATTCATCAGTTGCTTTTATTACTAATTTTGGTGATGCAGTGAAACTAGCTTATCAAGAAGATAAGATATTCGTTTTTTCATCTAAAAACAGTCAACAAATATGTAATATGCTAAACGAATATATAAGGAATTAATTAATTTAAAATCAACTTAATGAAGTGAATTCAATGATAGACGATGAGAGTTTTAAAGATTTACTATATGAAGAGAAGATCAAGATTATGAATGGAATGACAGAGATACAACTACAAGAAAGTCTTGAGCAAATAAAGTTTATGTGTAAAGATTATTGTGGAAAATGTCCAAGTTATCAAGGAACAGGTGAGACTAATCTTGCATTTTGCTCTTTAGGTAAGAGTTCACTCATAAAAGAGAAAAAAGGATGTCTTTGCAAACAATGTCCTATTTCTAAAATGATGAGTCTCAGATGGGAATATTATTGTATTGAAGGTAGTGCCCTAGAATTAGCAATTGCTAAGAAAAAGTAGAAGGTTTTTCCTAAATAAGTTCTTGCTGTAATAGTAATTCTCTCAAAGAAAAAACACTAACTTTTTCTGCTAAACATAATGAAAACTTAATTTTTTAAAAAAATCGATACAGAAAAAGAAAAAAAGGAAAGGAAATGCTTAGCATTCCTTTATTGTGGTTTTAATTAACCATTTACTTGAAATTGATACATGAGAACTTTGCCATTATTGTATTCTAATCTAAGCTGCAACATCATTCCGTTTTCAAGACCTTCAATGTGGTATTGAAACATCATGGTCTTACCAGCTTGTACTCGGTGTTGCCATTTGTTTTGCATCTGTTCTTGTAACATAGTTTCTTCTGTCGCGGAATTGTTGAATTGGATTTGGTGCATATAAGCGAACATTCTGCCGAATTTGTGTCTGTTTAGTTGACCTGACTGATTACCTTCACATTTTAATACAACAGTTACTTCATCAGTAACTGGTTGAGATGTTACGTTGACGACTTCTAATACACTATCTTCACTTGGAGAAAATGCGTATACAAGGCCCACAGAAGCTCCTGCAACGACTGCGAGAAGAAAGTAGGTATCAGTTAGGTTCAAAATAGCAATTTTGTTGTTATTTTGTATCGAAAATTTAATTTTAGTGAGTTTTTCTGATATTTCCCACAGTCTTTTCGCATCTTCAAATCCAATTCCTGAATTCGCTCCAGTAACAATTATTACTTTTCCAGTTAGATCAAGAATATTATTAGTGGTCCTTTTTTCATGCCTTACAAATAGCCATGTTTTTCTGTTTATCCAAGAATTCTCTAAAATGCCAAAATGATAAAGTTTATTGACATTTATTCAACATTAAAATTATTATATTGCTGAAAAAAATGGTTAGAATGAATAAAAAAACCTTAGTTCCAATTATAACATTCATCATTAGTATTCTTCTCATAATAAATATAACTTTTGTATTTGGTATTGATTTATCATTAGTTGATGAGATAAATGATATTGTCCATGTAGTCGATGGGGTAACAATAGCAACAGACTTGAATAATATATCTGAGATAGATATTGTTTCATTAGAAATGAATGAAAGTTATGTTGCAGTAACATTTCTTGATACACCTTTTCTCCACATCGATAATTTCTATGATTTTATTGTTTACTGGAATGGTGATCAAAATGTTAATTTTACAGATGGTCATTGGAATCAAGGGAATATTATCTCACAAACAAAATTAGTAAATAGTACAGGTGGAATTATCGTTAATACAAAAATTAATGACACCATTGAGATGATAGGAAACACTATCTATTATCCAATTTATAATGCTTCACTAATTATTACCGATCTCGATCCAATTAATATGATAATGGATACACGTCAACGTGGTGGTGGTGGTGCAGATTTATATAGGGATGTTTTAGAGTTCAATAGTACCTCAGCAGTTCCTGGATTACCTGTCTTTTATCAATAGCTGGTATTACTACAATTGCTTTATCAGTTATATTCTCAAAGAAAAAGCACTGAAGCTTTTTCTTCCATTTTTCAATAATTCATTTTTATATCTCACTTTAAGTCATTAAGATGGGATAATAAAATTGGCTGAGGATGTGTATCGACTATTACAAAAACACTTTGATGGATTTCCAATTGGATTTCCGGAATCAGAAAATTGTAGAACAGAATTCTTTATACATAATATATTATGATATAATGTGAGGGAAATGCCAATAAAAACGAGTGAAAGTAAATTTGAGCTTGAACCTTATGGATTTAGTCAAATGCTTGTTATCTTTACTACACTTACAGTTATGAGTGTAATTTCAATAATTTGTGGAATCTTATTTAGACACTACAATGGAACCTGGGTTCTCTACATTTTTGCAGGAATTGTCTTTCTCTTGGGTTGTGTTCTTTTTCTATTAAGATATAGAAAAATGAGAGCTGGTACCCTAGTAAAGATTACACTTAATGCAGAAGGAATAAAACAACATAGTACTAAAGCTGGAACAATTAAGTTCATAAGCTGGGAGGATTCACCAGACTTCTCAGTTTCAATGGCAGATTTTGTGGACACAGAAGAAGGTATAACAGTAGAAGGTCCTGCTGCAATTTTGATAACTGGTAAGAACGATTCCATAACGATAGACCTTGAGGAATATGCTACTTTGTTGACTAGAGGTGATAAGATAGTTAAGGGATTTGAACAAGCATTTAAGGATTTTAGAAAGAAATATCGAAAATCAAGTAAATAGTTTCTCAATAAATCCATTATGCTGAAGCTTCCATATGTTTAAAATAAGAAGTTAATTTGGGAAATATTTTTGAGATTTTATATAAATTATACGAATTTTAATAGTGTAATGATTTTGCAGAAATCTCATATTTTTTTTTCCGAAATATGAAAATTTCTGAATCAAAATTTAAAAAAAATTTTTCCAACCATTTATAAATATCCTTCTAATTGTGAAGGCGGGGTTGTTGAGATGGCTGATAATGAGGAAAAACTTGCAATAATAATAGAACATCTGAAGAGTAGATATAAAGCTGAAGTTCTCATTGTTGTAGGTTCAAGAGTAGTTGGTGATTACAAACCTAGAAGCGATTGGGATATTTATCTCTTTACGGATGTCGATGTTCATTCAGACGAATCTTTTCAAGAAGCTATTGAAGCCTATCCTGCAGCTATTAAAAATGAAGATATAGATCTTTACTGGAATTCAATGGATATCAATAGTTATCCATCTAAATTATGGAGAGATCTGAGAAACTCAAAAGTAGTGTTAGATACTCCGGATGGATTTGGTGAAAAACTGAGGGAAAAGGCATTAGAGTTATACCAAAAGGGTCCTGAAAAATGGACCAAAGATTATGCTTACGGAAGAATAGTGAAAGCTAGGAGATATATGAAGAAGTTTGAGAATAATCTAGAAGATAAAAACCATGAAGAATTATTTTTGCGGATTAGCTGGCATTATTCTGAAAATATCATTGATTGGTGGTTTGGTATAAGACAAGAATTTCTTTTACGACCACAAGAAGCATTTCCCTATATCAAAGAAAAGGATCCAGAGTTTTACAAAGAAATACAAAGAATAGTTTCAGATAAAACTAGCTATGAGGAAAAGATAGAAGCTTTAAAGAAAATACATCAATTATTGCTTGAATCAGAAGAATTCAAAAAACTCCTTTGACCAAAAAGAATTTATTTTTTCAATCCAAGAGCTATCCATGAAAGGCAAGATTATCTTTATCTCAGGATCAACTGACGGAATTGGTAAACAAGCGGCTCTTGAATTGGCTAAATTGGGTGCTCATATAATTGTTCATGGCAGGAATCCGGATAAAATAATAAAAACTATTGATTTTATCAAAACAGAGACAAATAGTGAGGAAATAGATTCTATACAAGCAGATATGTCTTCTTTAGCTCAAATTAAGTCAATGTCACAAATTCTGCACAAACGTTTTGAAAAAATTGATGTTTTAGTAAATAATGCTGGTGTGCAAGTTCATGGGCTTCAATATTCAAAGGATGATTTTGAATTAACTTTTGCTGTCAACCACTTGGCTTATTTCTATACAACCTCCCTTTTATTGGATTTAGTAGCAAAATCCGATTACAAGCGTATTGTGATAGTAAGTTCTGGCATGCATTTTCGTGTAGATAAATTTG
>JABLTI010000085.1 GCA_013166835.1 Promethearchaeati archaeon
ATTTTAAACCCTCAAAAGAACCATTAGCTATTTTACACAAGCATCAAGATCTTATTGATGGAATTACGAATTTACATCTCTCACTTTGTAAGATACCTGAAGATTGCAATTGGGAGGATCAGACTCTTACATTATTGCATTTTAATGTAGATAGGGGTTATTTCCACCCTCGATTCTATCTTGCTAAATTATTAACTGAGTTGCTAGATAGGGATGAAGCCATACAATTCTTCAAGACATACATTGATCAGAGGGTCAAAACTCTAATTGAGAGACCACACAGGGAAACCATGACTGAAGTTTTCGATCTTGATATTAAAAATGGAAAGGATTCTAAATCGTCAGCTTACATTTCAGCTTTATTAAATGAGGGGCTGTATGCAGGAAGAGTCGATTGTTGTATGGGTTATGAATCAATGAAAGAATTGAATGATCCTGAATTAACTGATTTAGTCACTTGCTATGCTGATTTTGAAATGATCAAGAAAACAAACAAACATTTTGTATTAACCCGAACTTGTACTCTACATACTGGACCCTATTGTGATAATCTATATCATGATACAAGATTGGTGAGTGAAGTAAAACACTTGCCCAGAGAATTTTATGATAATCTAGATAAAAAGAAATGATGTGAAAAAAATGGAAGAAAAATACTACAAATGTTATAATGCAGATGCAATAATGGAGTTAAATCCAGCGGATAAAATAAGGGATGCAATAAAGAGAACTGATGATATAATTAAGTACATAGTAAAATTACGAAATGGAGTTACTCCTGAGTACGTTGAAGCATTAATTAAGAGACTGCTTATTGAAGTGAATGATTACAATATTGATACAAAATCATTCAGTTTGAAAACGATTGAGAAAGATCTCACGCATCTTAAACATGACGAGCTCTTGACGAATTTAGTCATTCGTTTCATGGCGAAGAAGTTTGCAATCCCAAAAGATACCAAAATCAAATCCAAAACAATAGAAATTACTAATCTTAATCGTGCTTATGCAATGGAAGGATTCTCGTATTTTCGAGTAAAGGCTTTTGAGGATATTCTAGGAAAAGAAGAAGGAATAAAGCTCTATTCCAAAATTCTCGGGTTAATTGTCAAAGAAATGAAAAGTACACAAAAAATCAATGAAAAGGATACCGTGAAATCTCGAAATGAAAGAGCTGTGAAACGATGGTGTGAAGAAGGGGTAGGGGATTTTACCTTCATCTTGTATGATGAAAACAAAGTAATCTATCGCTTTGATAGATGTGTAACTCATGAAGCTCTAAAACATCACAATGATCCAGATATAGCATACATTGCATCGTGTTTTATTGGAGATATTGAAGAATGGAATGAGGGCGAGTATATTCATTTGAGAAGAACTCAAACACTTCATCATGCTGATTTTTGTGATGAGCTGTACTGGGATACTCGTGTTCATGATAAACCAGAACAACCATCCCTTGAGTTTGCTCGTAATATAGGAAAATCTTAGCTAAGCAATATGAAGAAAACAAAAAAAAGAAGGCATAAAAAATGAAATTTGAATGATTTAGATAAACTTTCAAATAAAGTCAATGATTACGCAAATCTAAATGAAAACCTCGAATTAGTAAAATTACATTTGAATTATATGATGATGATCCTAGGAATTACAGAAGAACAATTATGGCAAAATGAAAAAACTCCATTTCCTTGTGAGAATTTTATGACTTCAGTTTTTGTACTTTTTTACATACATCAAATTACACTTATTGAACTTCTTGGAAGAGAAAATGGTCTTCAATTTTATCGGGAATATGTAGATATTTACAATTACAAAATTAATGCAATTTTACAGAAAGACAGAGAGAAGAATCTAGATGGAATGAGGGAAGGAGATAAGCAATGGCTAGAAACAAATCCATATGGTAGAGTTAGACTATATAGTGAAGTAATGGATGGTCGATTAATACGTATATGTAAAAATTGTGAGAAATTTACAGCTTTGCAAAAAACAGAATTAACATCCGATGGTGAAGTTCTTTACAACATTCTTTGTTACATGCACATTCCATTAGTCAAGGTTTGGAATGAAAATTTTATTTTAACTCTTGAGAAATCATTAGCTTTGGGAGATCCCTATTGTGCTTATGTCTACTTTGATAAAAGAGTTGCTAAAGAAATAGAACAGCCATCTGATGAATATTTGAATGAAATATGGTCTAAATACAAATAATAAAGGTGATAATCAAAAATGAAATTTAAAGAATATGGGTCATATGCTCCAGAAGCATTGGAAAATCTAGAAGAAGTACAACCATTAGAAATCGCTCAAAAATCATCATTAAATCGATTGAATTATCTAGTTGGATTCTTCAAAGAGCAGAGACCAAAGGAATATGATAAGTATCTGAAAAATTTGCAGAAGAAACTTTCAGATTTAGTGAAGAAGGATTTTACCAAACAAAGCAAACTTGATTTAGCAAAATCATTGAAAGAATTACCTAATTTACAGGATAAAGAACAACTAGCAATTAATAGTGTAAACTATGTATTGCAGCTACTCGAAATTCCTGATGATGTAGATTGGGTAAATAATAAAATCAAGGTTCCACAAGGAAATTATTTCAGATCATTTCTAATACCAAGATACCAAAATGCTGTTGTTTTTTCTGAAACTTTGGGACGAGAAGAAGGAATCAAGCTATACAAAGTCTATAAAACAGAATATGTCAACTTCTCAATTCCTGAAAGTAAAAATCAATATTCGAATCTTGATGATAAACACAAGGATAATGTTAAGGATTTTGAAAGCAATGGGAATCCAGGTTGGGTTCGAATAGAAGGATCAGTAGAGAATGGGAAACTAGTCTACCGAAGGGATACTTGCTTATGGGCTGAAGCAATGAAAGGTTATCCAGATGATGAATTCAAATATCTTGCTACATGTTACGAGGATTTTCAAGGAATAAAGAAAACATGGAATGAAAACTTCGTTTTAACCATGGACCATACATTAGCTAAAGGTGATCTATATTGTAGTTGTGTTATTCATGATACAAGAATAGATTGGGACTTAACACATCCCTCTGAGGAATTCTGGGAAAGTATTTGGCCATTGCAAAAATGGCAGAAAAAAAATGAATGAGGTTTTATTAATGGAATTTGAACAATATGGAAAAGAAGTAGATAATTTAGAAATTAAATTCAATCCAATGGATTTTGCGGAGAGTAATCTCTTCAAGGATATTAGCAATTTCCTGGGATATATTAAGAAAAATAGAACTGATATTTATCCTGAACTTATTAAGAGGTTAAATGCAAGTAAAGAGAATTTACCCAAAAATAGATTTTTTGATGAAAAATCAACAAAAATAATAGAAAGAATTTCTCAATGTGAAGTTCTAACAGAAAACAAGGATTTAGTTCTAAGGTACTTGAACGCATTTATTGAAGCACTCAAGCATCACAATGATCCGGATATTGCATACATTGCTTCTTGCTACATTGGTGACATTGCTGAATGGAATGAGGGCGAGTATATTCACTTGAGAAGAACTCAAACCTTACATCATGCTGTTTTCTGTGATGAGTTATATTGGGATACTCGAGTTCATGATAATCCTGTGCAACCATCCCTAGAATTCACGAAGAATATTGGTAAGAAATAAGCTAGAAAAACTACTAAGGAATGAGTAAAAATGAAATTTGTTAAAGTTGGTCAGGAAATAGAGATTCCGAAAGCAACGTTACCACCAATTGCTCTTGCTGAGAGTAATGTCTTCGAGATTCTAACTCTTTTACTTGGTAAAATTAAGAAAGAAAAATCAAACAGCTATCAGTTGTTTGTTGAAAATGTAACAGATAAACTTCTCAGTAATACAAAGAATATAGGTTTCAAAAGAGAAGATGGAAAACTTACACAAACTCTAGAAAAATATAAGCATCTTCTGGAAAATTATAATCTAGTAAGACTTCATTTGAACTATCTAATAGATGGACTTGGTCTTACAGAAGAGGTATTTTGGGAAAATCAAAAAACAAGTTTCCCTATAGAGAGCTTCATACCGTCTATACTTATTCAATTCTATTATCACTTGATTTCATTAATCGAACTCCTAGGTAGAGATCCAGCACTTAAGTTCTATCAGGAATTTGTTGATAAATACAATGAAACCGTTAATGCTAGGAATCAAGCAAATATTCACAAAAGCCTTGATGAGATGCGTGAAGAACACCTAGAATGGATGAAGACAAATCCCTATGGAAGAATACGAGTTTTTGGAGAAGTAAAAGATGGGCAGTTAATTAGAATTTGCAATAATTGCGAGAAATACTTTAGCTTAAGGAATCATGAAATGGCTAATGACAAGGAGATTTTCTATACGCTTCTCTGTTTTATGCATATTCCATTAGCTAGAGTTTGGAATCCAAATTTTGTACTAACTATAGAGAAATCACTTGCAAGAGGAGATCCATACTGCGCTTACATCTACAATGACATGAGAAAAAGAAAGGATGCACAACCACCAACTAAAGAATACTTAGATGAAGTATGGGGAAAAAACATGTGAATTTGAGGTGAAAAAATGAAATTTAAAGAATTTGGGAAATATATAGAAAACATAACTTTTGAAATAAAACCTCATGAATATATAGAGCTTAATCTTTTGAAAGATTTACATAATCTCTTAGGTTTTATCAAGAATACAAAACCAGAAATTCTAAATGAATTCTTAGAGATTTTCACTCAAAGATTAAAATCTCATCTAAATAGAGACTTTTCAGTGAAAGATACTATACAATTTACGGAATTAATTAGCCATTATGAGAATTTAACTAAATATGAAAATCTCACTAAATTAAGCTTAAATTTCTTTTTAAAGGAATTAGCTATTACAGAAAATCAATTATGGGAAAATAAAGCTGAGAAATTCCCTGTTAAAAATTTTCATACAGCAGCAATTGCATTCTATTTCCATCAACTTCATACTCTTATAGATCTTCTTGGAAGAAAGGATGCTATAGTTTTCTATAAGAATCATCTTCTCAAATTCATTTATACTTTTGAAACCAAACAAATGAATGTTCATAAGTCATTAGAAGAATTAAGAGAACATCAAATTAATTTCATTAATAGAGGACTTTTTGGCAGAGTACGATTAATGAGCAATGTTGAAAATGGTGGATTAATTAAAATTTGTAAAAATTGTGATAAAACAGATCACTTAGATAAATCACTTCGGGATGAGAAAGATTTACTCTTTGCAATTTCTTGTTGGTTACATATTCCCTTAGTTGAAATGTGGAATGAAAATTTTGTTCTTGCAATTAAGAAGTGCTTAGTTGAAGGAGATCCTTATTGTGCTTATGTTTACCATGATAAGAGAATTGCTAAGGATATAGATCAACCATCTGAAAAACAATTGGATGAAATATGGGTAAAAAATAAATGAATAGAAGGAAGAAAAAATGAAATTTGTTGAATTAGGAATATATGATGAGAATGCTTTAGAACATCTAACAGAAGTTGAACCATTAAATTATGCTAAAAAAATACCTTTGCCTCGATTAAACTATATTTTAGGATTCGTTAAGAAAAGAAAGCCAGAAATTTACGATGCATTTGTTGAAAAACTCAAGAAGAATTATGCTGAGTTGAAAAAAGAGAACTACATCGATAACAAGAAATTCGATATATCAAAAGTAATAGATGAATTTGAGAATTTAAAGCAACACAAAACACTGGCAGAGAATTCTCTTAATTATTTTCTTAGCTTACTAGAACTACCTCTTGATAGTAATTGGGAAGAAGATAAGCTGAAAATCAAGAATAAACATTCATTCAGATCATATGCATTTCCAAGCTATCAAAATTTAGTTTCTCTATCAGATACTGTTGGAAAAGAGGAAGCAATTAAGCTTTACAAGATATTTGTTACAGAGTATATTACCATTAGAAGTAAGGGAACAAAAGGAAAATACGAAACACTTGAAGAACAGAGAGAGGACGAAGTAAGAGACTTCAAAGAAAATCCATATCCAGGTTGGGTACGTATAGAGAGTACTGTAGAGAATGGAAAATTATACCACAGAAGAGAGACTTGTTTACTAGCTGAAGCAATCAAAGATTTACCAGACAAGGATTTTAGATATCTAGTTGCCTGCTACAAGGATTTTCAAGGAACTATAGTTAACTGGAATGAAAACTTCGTTCTAACTATGGATCATTCAATTGTAAAAGGAGACCCTTATTGCAGTTGTGTAATTCATGATACTAGAATAAATTGGGATTTAACACATCCGGACGAGGATTTCTGGGAGAATATTTGGCCATTACAAAAATTGCAAAAAAAATCAAAGAAGAAAGCCGATAAAGAATTCAAGCAAGAATTTCAACAACTTGGCTTTTATGCTCCTGAAACTTTGGAGATTATTGATGAAAAAAATCCATTAGAAATTATTGAAAAATCATCATTTAATCGTTTAGACTATTTACTTAAATTCATAAAATTGAATAAATCTGAAATTTATGAATCATTTGTTGAGAATCTTCAAAAAACATATGCTGAATTAGTCAATGTTGATTATTACAATAAACAGAAGATTGACATCAATGAATTATTAGATAAATATGAAGAATTAAAGAAGTATAAGCAATTAGCGATTAATAGTCTAAATTATTGCTTAAGTTTTCTAAAAATACCAAACAATACAAATTGGGTTAATGAAAAAGTCAAAACAACTAAAGGAAACTTCTTCAGATCATTCTTGATTCCAAGATATCAAAATGTTAGCATTTTATCAGAAACTATTGGAAGAGATGAAGGAATAAAACTTTACAAGATATATAGAACAGAACATGCAAAAATTTTTACAGCTGAAAAACTGAGATGCCGTTTTGAAACTTTAGAGGATTTAAGGAAAGATGATTTTGACGATTATGAAAATGATGGTAATCCCGGGTGGGTCCGCATTGAAGGCATAGTGAAAGATGGGAAATTTGTATACAGAAAAGATTCATGTCTCTATGCTGAAGCAATGAAAAATTACCCAGATAAGGAATTCAAATTCCTTGCAGCATGCTATTATGATTACCAAGGCACACAAATTCAATGGAATAAAAATTTCATTTTAACGATGGACCATACAATTGCAGGTGGAGATCCGTATTGTAGTTGTGTTGTTCATGATACTAGAATAGATTGGGATTTAACTCATCCAGATGAGGAATTTTGGGAGAGTATTTGGCCATTACAGAAATGGCAGAAAAAGAATGAATGAGGTTATACTAATGGAATTTGAGCAATATGGAAAAGAAATAGAAAATTTGGAAATAAAATTTAATCCTTTTGAATTTGCCGAGAGCAATCTATTCAAGGAAATTGATAATGCTTTTGGTTATATTAAGAAAAGGAATGTTGATACGTATACAGAACTTATTAACAGATTGACTACCAGCAAGAAGAATTTACCAAAGAAGAAATTCTTCAATGAGAAAACATCGAAAATAATGGAAAGAATAAAGAAAAGTGAAATTCTATCAGAGAATAAAGAATTGGTTCTTCGGTATTTGAATGCATTCATTGAAACTCAAGGAATTACCGACAAAGAGTACTGGCAAAAAAAAGAAATTAAAATACCAGCGAGGAATTTTTTCCATTCAGCAAATAACCTATATTATCTGATTTTATCAACACTTGTTGATATCTTAGGAAAAGATGAAGCTATCAAGTTGTATAAAGAAACAGTTGATAATTACGTTCATACTTTTGATACAAAGCAAATGAACATTTTTACAGACTTGGAAGACATGCGACAGAAATTCATTCGATGGACTGAAAACAGCCCATACGGACGAGTTCGTTTACTCAGTACTGTCGAAAACGGACAATGGATAAGAATTTGTAAGAATTGCGAGAAAGTTCAGAATTTAGATAATTTAGAGGAACTCGATGGAGATCTAATGTATGCCATTTCATGTTACTGCCACGAGCCATTAGCAAAAATGTGGAATGAAAATTTTGTCTTAACTTTGGAACAAACAATTGCTAAAGGAGATCCATTTTGTTCTTATGTCTATCACGATAAAAGCATCGCAGATAAGATTGAGCATCCTCCAAGAAAATTCTTTGAAGAAAAAATATCAAATTTAAAATGAGAAGCAGATGAAATAAGAAAATAATGTACAAAAGCAAAGTTGAAGGTTAGGATGTAGTATGGAAGTTATTAGGATAGGAGAATTTAATCCAGATGCATTGAAGCAGAAGATAGAAATTCAACCAATTGAAATGGCTCTGCTTATAGCAAATAATAAGAGAAACAATTTTGCATGCTTGAAAAGACTGGATTATTTGTTAGAATCCATAAAAGAGAATTACCAAGCAAAATTACTAGATTTTATTGAAAATTTGAAGAAAAGATTTCATGAACTAACTAAGAATGATCTTCTAAAAGACAAGAAAGCCATTTTAGCTAAAGTAAAAGAAGAAACGAATCTTTTGAAAGAATATCCTGAGCTTGCTGTACACACCTTGAATTTTAGTTTCCAATTATTAAAATTAAAACATGATATTAACTGGTTAAATGACACTGTTGAAGTTAAGAAAGGAGATTATTTTCGATCATTCTTAATTCCAAGCTATTATTACCTACTGGTACTGACTGAAACCATCGGAAGAGATGAAGGTATTAGACTCTTCAAGAAATATATCTCTCATTTTCTCAGTAGTCAGAAAACAATTGAGTCTAATTTTACTACACTTACTGATACATTTGAGAGGAGAAAAAAGGCAATACAAAGTCCATCTGATTGGGTAATGGTAATTGGATTACTCTCAGAATCTAAGTATGTTTTTAGAAATGATAATTGTCTTTGGATAGATGTTCTAGAGGATTTACCTGATAATGAAATAAAGTATTGCATTTGTTGTTACGGCGATTATCAAAACGCTTACACCTATTCCGATGGAAACACTATCCTCACAATGGAGCATACAATTGCCCAAGGAGATCCTTATTGTTCTCGAGTGAAACATGATACTAAATATGATTGGAATCTAGAACATCCAAAAAAGGAGCTTTTTGACAACATGTGGGAAGTTCCGGATAATAAGAAGAAAAAATGAACATGTGTGGGATTACAAAATGAAATTTCAAAAATACGGAAAATTAATTCCAAAGATTTTAGATAAAGAAGTAGAAATTCAACCGATTGATTTCGCTCTGAAATCACCTATTAAGAGATTAAATTACTTGTTAGGTTTGATTAAAGAGAAAAATCCAGGAGTTTTCTCAAAATATGTAAAAAACCTAGAAATGAAATACCAGTCATTAGTGAGTGAAGATATTTTATCAGATATAGATTTTAATCTTGAAGAATACTTGACTGATTTTGATATTTTGAAAGAATATCTTGAATTAGCTAAATACAATTTGATTTACTTCTTACAAATACTCCAACTATCAAAAAATGATGATTGGATAAAAGAAGAAGTGAAGGTTCTTCAAAAGAATTATTTGCGATCTTTTTTGATTCCTAAATACTACAACTTGCAGACTTTAACCGAAACAATTAGTCGTATTGAAGCTATTCAATTGTACAAAATTAACGTAACTAAATTCATCAATGATAATTTATCCCCAAATAGGAAAACCTTTGATTCAATGGTTGAATTCAAAGAGTATTTTGAAAGAGATAAAAAAGAAATTACGATTGGTTGGATTGGGATCCTCAGTGAAGTTGAAAATGGAAAATTCTACTTTAGAAAGGACAATTGTCTTTGGGCTGAAGCACTAACTGATTTACCTGATAATGAATTAAAATATATGGTTTGTTGTTATGGTGACTTTCAAGCTGCAGCAACACGAGGTAGCAATAGTAATTTCATTCTAACAATGGAACAGACTATTGTGGAAGGAGACCCATATTGTGATTGCATATATCACGACACCAATATTGATTGGGATTCAACCCATCCACCGAAGGAATTCTGGGATGATTTAGATTCAAGGGTTTAACTTTGAAGGTTTCAATAATGAATAAAGAAGAAAATGGAAAAAATAAGAATGTAAAATTGATAAAAAGAGATGCGAAATCTTTCATATGAAAGTAGAAAAACAAATGGAGAAAAAAAATATCGATTGAGTAAACTAGTTTTGTATGTGAGGGAAAGTTATGACTGACGCAAAATATCAAGACATATCAATAGTATCCAAAGAATTAGAAATTCTAAAGGAAATTGAGAAAGTAATTGGAGAGAAACTACCTTTAGTTGAAGAATTTTCAAGAAACAGCTTTGGAGTTAAAATAGAAAATAAAGCTGTTGTCGGTTTGGGATTAACGAAAAAGAATCTATCTAGTTTTCCGGAATCGATATGGGATCTGAAGAATCTTCAGTATCTTAGCGTTCCGTTTAATAATATAAAATCTATTCCTGAAGCATTTGTAAACTTAGAAAAGCTTACAAATTTGGAATTAAGTAGCAATCAAATTACAACCATTCCTGAAAATATTGGTAAACTACATAATCTAAAAATTCTTGATATTAATAGAAATCCTTTCCAGGAAATCCCAGAAAGTATTGGAAACTTAACAAATCTTGTAGAACTTGGGTGTAATGAGACAAAAATAACTACTCTTCCTAAAAGCATTGGGAAATTAACAAATCTTGTTGAATTATGGGTAGAGTATGGAATTTTAGAGAGTATCCCAAAAACAATTGGCTTTCTGAAGAGTCTCAAAAGATTCTTCTTGGCTGATAATAAACTATCCAAACTTCCAGAATCAGTTGGCAACTTATCTAGCCTTGAAAATCTTATCATTCCAGATAATAAACTCAAGGAACTACCAGAATCAATTGGTGATCTATCTAAACTAAAATTTCTGGAATTAAGATATAATCAATTAACTCATTTACCGGATACTATTGGTAAATTAAAAAATTTGAAAATGCTAAATGTTGATGGTAATAATTTAAAGGATTTACCTGAAAGTATAGGGCTACTAGAAAATCTTGAATATTTATGGTGTGCCAATAACCAACTAACTTCATTGCCAGAAGAAATAGGTTGCTTAAGTAATCTCACAACATTATTGCTTGGAAATAATCAAATTACAAAACTTCCCGAGAGTATTGGTAATCTTATTAAATTAGTTCTTCTAAAATTGAAAGCCAATTCCATTTCTTCACTTCCGGAAAGTCTTTCGAATTTATCACAGCTTCAAGAATTATTTGTAGATAGTAATAAATTGAAGTCAATTTCAAAAAATCTGATAAGATTAGCTAGTCTTCAAGAACTTCATTTACAAAATAATACACTAACTACAATTCCAGAAGAGATTTGTGAACATCCAGAATTAAAAGTACTAAACATTGCCAATAATATTATTACAAATCTACCTGAAAATATTGGCCATTTAAAAAATTTAAGGAAATTAGATGCTTCTGATAATCGGATAAAGAGACTTCCTAAAAGTATAGTTGAATTAATAAATTTAAGAGAACTAGATTTAGGATATAATATACTTGACCAGTTGCCAAATGAAATTGGAAATCTCTCAAAACTTCAAATTCTAAATCTACAAAAAACATTTTTGGGAAATTTGCCTGAAACGTTTGATAAACTAAAAAATCTAATCGACCTAAATCTGAAATTTGTTTCTTTGCAAGAAATCCCACAAAGTATTTTAGATTTGCCAAAATTAGAAAATCTTTGGATTAGTTCTCATTGGTGGGGGAAATTAAATATTGATAATTTGAAGCAATTAGAGGAGAAAGGTTGCAAAGTCAAGAAATAAAGAAAACTGGTGTGTGAAACTAATGACTAAAAAAGAAATTACAAAGTATTGTGGAATTGAAATAATTAATCGAGATGTAATAATATTAAGCAAACTTGAGAAGATCATAGGGAAACCATTATCTCATGTTAATGAAATTGAGAGAGAAACAATTGGTTTCACTGTTAAGGATAAAAAAGTGACCAGATTAGGATTATTTAAGCAAGGATTAACTGAACTCCCAGAATGTATTTGCGATTTATTGGATCTTGAACGTCTCTGGATCAGATATAATGAAATGACTTTTCTTCCTGAGAGTTTAAGCAAATTAACAAAACTTGAGAGAATAAATTGTGTTGGAACTCCTTTACTAGAACTACCAGAATCAATAGGTAAAATGAAGAGCTTACAATATATTTATTGTAATTTCACTAAAATTACAAAACTTCCGAAAAGCATTTGTGACCTTCCTAATATTAAGCAATTATGGGTAGAATTTGGTCCATTAGTAGAATTACCTGATGAAATAGGCAATTTAACAACAATGGATGAATTATTGCTCGAGAAAGGTTGTTTAACACAATTACCTGAAAGTATTGGAAAATTAACTAATTTAAGAGGGATTCAATTAGATGATCATAATCTGACTTCATTACCAGATAGCATTGGTCAACTAAAAATAGAATATATTTGTTTGGATGGAAATCAGTTAACTGAGCTTCCAGAAACCATAGGGAATTTAACAAAACTCCGTGCACTACGTTTAACTGGGAACAAATTAACTTCCTTGCCTGAAAGTATTGGTAAATTGAAGAATTTGGAACACATTTGGTTACACAAGAATAAGTTAACTCATCTACCAAACAATTTTGGTAACTTGAGAAATTTAGATCACTTGATGTTACACAGAAATAATTTATCAGAACTCCCAGAAAGTATTGGTAATCTTTCAAGGTTAACTGTACTTAAATTATCCTCAAATAAGTTGACAGAAATTCCAGAAAGCATAGGAAATATGGCTAATCTGCAAGAATTATATATAGATGGAAACAAACTGACAACACTTCCTGACAGCATTGGTCAATTAAGTAATCTACATGAATTATGGATAAACAGCAATAAACTAGCTTCACTCCCTGAAACCATTGGTGACTTGAAAAATCTTCACAAACTTGTCATATCAGATAATGTTTTGCTAATACTACCTGAAGAATTAGGACAACTTACAAATCTTCGTCATCTTGATTTAAGGGATAATTTAATGAAACAATTGCCTGAAAGCCTAGGAAAGCTAACGAATTTACAGGAACTGCGTCTTGGTTTTAATGAAGTAAGTGTCCTTCCTGAAAATTTTGGGAACCTGAAAAATTTAGAGAAATTTTACTTCCAAAAAAATTGGTTAAATGCAATTCCTGAGAGTTTTACTAAATTAAAGAAACTAACT
>JABLTI010000207.1 GCA_013166835.1 Promethearchaeati archaeon
ATTGTGATACTTTGGCATTGTTTATCATTGTGAATGTAATCAAAGCTTGTTATTCCTTTGTGAAGTAGTTTTAATCCAGTAAAGAGTTCATCCGCTTCATCAATGTTATAAAAGGAATGAAAAGTATCTTCAAATCCATATTTACCTGCTTGAGAGATATCTAGCATTTCATTATCGCCAATATCTTTTCCCTCTTTTATGAAAGCTGAATCAGTTGATTGAAAATTAATGTACAGTAAACCTCCTTTCTTTAGCACTCGAAGCATTTCTTTGACAGCTTTTTTAGTACCTGCTTTCGTAAGATGCTCAATCGTGTTATAAGAATATACAAAACTAAATGACTCATCTTTATATGGCAATTCTCGTATATCTGCTTTAATTATTTTATAATCAAGGTTATTTTCTTCTGCATATTTTTGTGCTCTCTCTATCTGAGTATCAGAAATTTCCACTCCGTGTGCTTCATACCCTCGTTCACTAAAAACTGCTATATTAGGTTTGGATCCACCAGCACCACAATCCAATATCTTCTTCTCGAATTCACTCCTTTCTGTGAATTCAAAAAATCTCTCAATTTCCTGTGGAATGTTAAAAGTTACCATAATCCCTCAAGCTGGTTCTATGTTTTTAAGCTTTTTTTTACTTTAGGAAATGAGGATCAAAACTCCAAATGGTGATGCATAATTTTCTAAAGCATGGATAAGAGCGTTTGTTTGTATACATATAGCGAATTAACGAGATAGGAATGAAGTGATTTTTGGTTATTAGCTTTTAAGTTTGAATTTATTGCATCATTCGCGTGTTCCACTCGCGCTGGGCCCACCAATTCTTTATTACATACTTTCAAATTCCCGAATGAGTTTATTTGGATCTTCTTTACCCAATTTTTCTAAAAATTCTATTTTTGGTTGCTCAGCATTAGGATGCACTATATTATTCCAATAAAGTTCATCGCAATAATTACTATGATGGAGTGTTTGGGTTTTTCTCATGATAATGGTATGTCCCTCATTACTACTTGGGTGATCTCTAT
Organism: Promethearchaeati archaeon; assembly: GCA_013166835.1. Classification (GTDB taxonomy): domain Archaea; phylum Asgardarchaeota; class Heimdallarchaeia; order JABLTI01; family JABLTI01; genus JABLTI01. Next base: position 1,034 of record JABLTI010000207.1, read on the forward strand.
TATAACAAGAGCTAAGATAAGCGATATCCGGGTCGTTAAACTCTTTGAGAACTTCATGAAGAATACACCTATCAAATTTGTAAAGTTCTTTATAATCATCATAAATAACAATTGTAAAGTCTCCTACTCCTAATTCACGATATTGTTTCATAATACGCTCTCTTGAATTAATTCTTGTTACTTTTCTTGGGTCATCATGTATTTCTGGGGGATTTTGTTCTTTCTGTTCTTTGATCAAATACCCAACAATTTTCTTGTATAACCGGTTAGCTTCTTCTTTTCCAAATATATCTTCAATAGCTTTAACTCTATAATAAGAAAGATGACGTGATGCTTTTGTGATATTAAAATAACGAAGGGAAATTTTTTCCTCGGTAGAATTCAAACCTACTGGAAGCTCGAGTAATTTACAAAGAAAATTACTTATTATTGTTTCAAGTTCAGGATATTTATTCAAAATTGTTAGTTCTTGATTTACTGATTCAATGTTAAACAATTCAGTATTGAATTTGAAATCACCAATCACATTACTTAATCTTTTCCCAAAAGCCTGTAAGTATTCAGCTAATACATCGGATTTTAGTTCATTAAAGAACTTTATTACCGAATCAGTTTGCTTAAAATTGCTTGTTATGTATTCATTAAGCACAATTTCTCTTTTTGCTATTGAATTAAAGAAGTTACAAGTTTCTATTTTCATATTTCTTCACTCATTTTTGTCTTAATACTTGTTCTAAAGACAAAATCAATTGTAAATAGAAACAGATATTACATTTTTTTCAGAATACATTCTCATAATATGAGAATTTCCTTAATAATTCTTTTTATCAGTCTATATGATTATAAAATGTTATTTTAATACAAAAATTCCAAAAGTAATTTTTTATGAAAATTATGTAAAAGACTATTCTCAAAGATTAAGCATTATTCTACTAAATGAGTTCGCGTGTTCCACTCGCGCTGGATCCACCACTTCTCTAAACTTATAGTGAACGATTTTTAAATTACATTTTATTAAATCAATTTGGAAAACACTTACATCAGATTTCTGGATTGGTTTTTATAATAAAACAAATAATACAAATCATTTGCAGGAAAAGTTGTGTTATATTTGTCAATTAAGAAAAAAATCATCGTATTTGTGTTCTTGATAATAGGAATAATTTTGACTATTGATACAGTTTCTAATAATGGTCTATTATCACAGAAGAATTCATTTAATAAGTATGATACTTCAAAAATAACTGATTTATTTAATGATTATGAGAATTCATTACTTCCTTCCGATATTTCAAATCAAACTGAATTAACGATTTTTCTTGATGAATACATTCCAGATCAATTAGATCAATACAATATTGTTGGAATGACAATTTCATTTGTAAAAGATAATGAAATATTTTTTGCTAAAGGTTATGGAAATAGGACATTAGCACCTGTCGCTAAACCAGTTATCGCTAATCAAACATTGTTTAGAATAGGTTCTATTTCTAAGACTTTTACAGCTGTAGCAGTTCTACAATTAGTGGAAGATGGCATTCTTGATCTTGATACAGATATCAATAGTTATTTGACTGCCTTCAAAATACCTGATACCTATTCCGACCCAATTACGTTGAGACATCTTTTAACGCATACTGCTGGTTTTGAAGAAAAGGCTTATCCTTCAATATTCTCTTCGGCATTAGGTTTATTATCTCTGGAAGATTTTGTTATTGAGATACTTCCGGATAGAGTGCATTCTCCAGGTGTTATTACTTCATACTCAAATTATGGGTTTACATTAGCAGGATACATCGTTCAAGAAATGTCTGGAAAATTATTTGAACAGTATATTGAGGATGAAATATTTATTCCATTAGGACTAAACAGCAGTACATTTAGAGAACCATTGCCTGCTAATTTGAGCTTGAATATGTCAACTGGTTACAATGAATTTGGTCAAGTTGGTTATTTTGAATATTTATCTGTACCACCTGCTGGTTCATGCAGCTCTACTGCAACAGATATGGCTAAATTTATGATTGCTTTATTAGATAATGGCTATTATAATGGTACACAGATTTTATTGAATGAAACTGTGCAAATGATGCAAGAAGAGCATTTCACTACTCATCCTAATCTTCCTGGAGCAAATCTAGGGTTATATGAGATGGATACACACAATGAACACATAATTGGACATGGAGGAGATACAATCTTCTTCCATAGTTTGATGGCATTATTTCCTGATGATAATTTTGGTTTCTTCATATCTTATAATAGTAGAGGAGGGTCTATTGCTCGTGATGAATTCTTCGATGATTTCTGAATTCTTCGATGATTTCATGGTTCGATTCTATCCCTATATAAATGAGATTAATCCAATGAATGGTTATGATAAAGGATTAAGGCAATTTAATGGTCTTTATTGTACTACAAGAAGGTTTTACTCGGATAAAACAATTCAACCACCAACTGGTCTTCCTTATGAAATTATTGAATATGATTATTTAGCTGATGCTATTAGAATTGTAACCAATAATGGATATCTCGAAATGTTAGGCCTGCAATTTGTTCAAATAGAACCTGATTATTTTGTAGAAACAACTGGTCAATACGATTATAAAATTGCTTTTATAAGAAATGAGAATGGACGCATAACGAACTTTTATTCAACATTCACTATACCCCTCGTTTCCTTTGAACGGCTTCATCCATTATACACTACACCTGAAGGATTGAATTTCATTCTATTTCTCGTTATTGTAATATCTTTTATTTTTTCAGTTATTTGGGGTATTCTA
>JABLTI010000208.1 GCA_013166835.1 Promethearchaeati archaeon
AAATAGGATTGCTGCTAATGTATAGGACGGTTCATTTTCTCTTGGAAATACACAAGCACCAGGTGTTCTAAAAGATAGATAATGTACTCTTGGAGCAATTCGTTCATCTACGCATGTAACACTCATTGTGAGTATTTCTTTCCTGCTTTTTATTTTACTAGTATAGGACTTTTTTTGAGTATTACTAACTGGATATCCCTCCATACTCAAGTAGCTTATACTCAAAGTAAATTTAATACCTTTGCATTTCTGTTCGATTATACAAAAAAAATGAAATGAACTAAATTACATTACATGGTTTATAGAAAAAATGATAGTAGTAGGATGAAATCTGCTGTTTTGTCCTACCTTTTTGAGACTTCAATTTCTTTGATGATTTTGTTATAACCAGTCGTTTTCAAGATCTCCAACATAACTAATAGAAACAGTATCGGGTCCGGTATATGCTCCTAAAATCGCACATGCTTCACTATAGTGTATTGTTGTGCTCTCTTTCTTGTTTTCCATTAGAACCTTGTAAATTGCATCAGCTGCTTTTTTGTTATTTATGTGGCTTAGAAAGATATCATCTGTTTCATTTACTTCACATATTTTCTTCGCAAAAGCAGACATACGATTAATGAGGTCTTGTGCGTTGTTAAATATCGTTAGTGGTTTCAAGATGCCTTCAACTGTTTGAATCACTGGAATGACCACTGGATTTTTATCACGGATTTGTTCTATAGGTCCGAGCCGCCCTTGTTTTTCAAGGAAATCCAAATCTTTCATTGCAAATATGTGTCTTGTTTTTGGTCTGTTAGTATCAAGTTTTTTGAGGATGGTTTCTTTGCTTTCTCCTTTTTGCGCCATTTTTGCTGCTTCAAGAGCTTGATTCGCAATTCCAGTCATAGTATGTTGTGAATCAAAAACTGTAATATCTTTATTTTTGTAGAGATTCTCTACTACACTATTTGCTGCTTGAAATGCCCCAGACATGCCGGAAGTCAGAGTAATAGCAATCACACTATCTGATTTTTGAAATGCTTCATCAAACGCTTTCGAGTAATCTCCCGGAGACGGAACAGAAGTTCGCGGGAAAGTCTCTTTTGTTACTGTTTTCAATCTTTCAATGAATTCCTCTGTTGTTAATTCAACTTCATCATTATTTTTGATGTAAAATGCTTCATCTCCAAAAATAATTCTGTAAGGAACAGTCACCACATTATATTGTTCTATTAGGTCCTTTGTTAACTCAGAAAGACCAGCTGTAACTATCGTTATTTTAGTCATAGAAATTACACCATATAGTTTCAATAGATAGGAATATCAAGATTCATAGAAGGTAAGAGGAATATATTTGTTTGCCATACAATCAAGAAATGAGCACTTAAATGGAAAATTACTCTTTTTCTGTCGCTGGTTACTCCCTCTTTGTTAAACTAGATACTCTTTTAATTAGTATCGCCGATTGTATCTTTTATAGAAACACATTTTGAGGTTTTAATATGGATTCTAGAAAAATGAAACTTATTATTGTTCTAAGTCTTATGTTGTCTTTTCCATTAGCATTACTCCCGACAAGTAATGTTTTTGCTAGTCAACCGATTTTTAACAATCAAAATTTATCAGTAAATGGTTTAGGAAACTATTTTGAAACTTTTACTGATCAAGTCTATAGAAGTGCAGCTACTACAGCTTGGGGCTGGGGTGGTGGGCAATTAACGAATGAAAGAAATTTCTCGTATGCAATACAAGATAACTATGCAACATTAGATGCTTGCAAGAGTATTGATATTCAAGGTCGAAAAGCCTATATTGTATCTCATAAAGGGGCTGCAACTAATAATTTGGAGATTCTGGATATCACTAGTCCATCTTTTATAATTCAAATGAGTTCACGTAGCACCTTACCTAACTTATATACCGTTGCTATTCATGGAAATTATCTCTATGCTGGAAGAAATGATACAGGTTCACAAGGTATGAACGTATATAATGCAACTGATCCTACTGCTATAGGTGTCGGAGGAAATTACATTGGTTTTGCAAATGTTGATGGTGCAGTAACAGATATTGAACCTTGGGGGCATTTAATCTATTTCACTATTTATGATTCCGCAAGTGATCATTCACTTGGAGTGTTTGATGCAAGTGACCCAGATAATCCAGTGCTAATAAACAATGCTTGGACAACCAACAAGTCTTATGGATTAGATATTAATGGACAATTAGCTTACATTGCTGCAAGTGATGAAGGTTTTTATGTACTTAATATTTCAGATAAATACAACGCTTGCTGGAGAAGCAGGAGTACATGTGATAGACATTTTTGATCCATATAACGTTGCATTAATTGGAACTATTGACACATTAGGTTTTGCTCGTAATCTAGTGAAACAAGGAAATACCTTATACGTAGCTTGTATGGACGGAGGGCTTTACACTTTAGATGTAGCAGACCCAGCTAATCCTTCGTATGTTTCCTACATGGTTTTCGGAGGAAACAAAGTATGGGACGTAGACACTTTTGGAAATTACGTCTTCGTAGCTACAGATGCAGGAGTTACCTCCATACTTGCATCAGCAGACGGTGGAGGATTAATGGACTTCGGTGCAAATGCTTATAGAAGCACATTTGATGGACTCCAATGCTGGGATGTACAAGTTCACGGTGACATAGCTTATGTCGCTGGAGGAACAGATGGATTCTACACATTAAACGTTCGTGATCCATATAATCCTGTTTTACTTGATCATATTCCTTTAGCTGGTCCAGATCTCAGGAATTTAGATGTTGAAGGACAGTATGCATATCTCGTTGATGAAGATGATGTTTATATTTTTGACATCACAAATCCTAGCAATCTTATACTCCATGCCACTGAAGGAGGAGCGAATTTGAGAGATATTGACGTTGAAGGAGAACTGATGTACCTATCATTTGGTGCTGGTACCGGAGGTTTTGGAACTCTGAATAACTCTGACCCGAGTAACCCTGATTTTCAAGCGAATATTTGGTTTGGTTCAAATATTACTTCTATAGATGTTCAAGGACACCACATTTATTCTGTTAATTATCTTGGTGGGGCCGGTCCTGGTCTGTACTGCCATGATTTAATTCCAGATGTCTTTTCACCAGATTATTTAGGAGGTAGATCCGACCTTTCCATATTTACTAATATTCATGTAGATGGAGACTTGACTTATTGCAGTGATACTGATTGGTTAGTGGTTTTTGGTGTAACAAATCCAACTAACCCATCTATAGTAGTTTATGTTGATTGGAATTCCGCTGCAAACTACATCAAATCATACGGTACATGCACTTTTGGTACTAATATCATAAATGCTGCCGGCCCAGATGGAGTGCATTTCCTTGATGGATTAGATATAACTCCTACCTTCTTCACTGGAACCAATTATCCTGACGCTAGTTCAGCCTTAAAAGTAACAACACACGGTGATTACACATACGTAGCTAACCAAACTTCTCTAATTATCCTTCGTCACTTTGAAAGTCCTGGAGACACTTATGTTTCTGGTGGTTTTACTGCGGAATCAACAACAATAGATAGCGTTTCTGAATTAATTCATCTTGCTACATTAAACGTTAATGATTATGTTCCGCTTTACACAAATGTAGATTATTATCTCTCTGCTGACGGTGGTGCTCACTGGGAATTAGTAATTCCTGGAGTTGAACATGAATTTGTTTATCCAGGTAGCGATCTTCAATGGCGTGCCGAGCTACTCGGACCAAATGATAGAAGCGTGCACATCTTTGATCTTTCTATAGACTACTTCTATAATGAAGATCCAAGTATTCCTCTTCTACATGATCCCGGAAATGTTAGCACTAGTAGTAGTGTTACAGTTACCTGGGATGCCAGCATTGATGATGCAAGTATCGCATACTATATCTTAGAAGTCGATGATGTAAACACCTTTGCTACTCCAATAGACACTATCAATGTCTCTGGTTTATCACGAACTGTTACTGGTTTTGCAAATGGAACGTATTACTTTCGAGTACGAGCAGTCGACATTTGGGACCTAACCAGTGGCTGGAGTAATGTAGTCGATATAACAGTCGAAATCACGCCTCTAGAATGGTGGGTCTACCTCATCGTTGGCGGTGGTTTAGTACTTGTTATTCTCATCATCGTTATTGTTGTTCGGGTAAGAAAACGAAAAACGATAGCTACGCGATAAAAAAAATCTAGAAAGACGCTCAGGCGTCTTTTTTATTCTTTTTCTTTTTTATTTAAATTATTATTTGCTTCTACATTCCCTTCCCAGAGCGATTTCATTTCTTCGCTTGTTTCTAATAAATCCTCTAATTTCCCTTGGCTTTCTACTTTGCCATCCTTCATTACTATGACATTGTCTGCTCTTCGTAGAACCATTGGTCTATGAGAGACTGCTAAGCAAGTAATTGAATTTCCAGTCATGAATAATCGTTCCCAGAGTAATTGTTCAGTTTCTACGTCTAACGCACTGGACAAATCATCGAAAACCATTAACTCGGGTTCTCTTACAAACATCCTTGCTGCAGCTAGTCTTTGTTTTTGTCCACCGGATAATCTGACTCCTTTTGGTCCAACTAGTGTTTCGTATCCTTCTTCAAAATCATCTATTTCACCTTTGAAAACAGCTAATTTTACTGCTTTGTCAATATCAGCGGAATCCTCTGGGACATTCAGTAATATGTTATGCTTCAATTTCTCACTGAACAAATACGGTACTTGTGGAGTATATGCCGCTCTTGGGGGAATCATGAAATTAGTTGGATCGGTTATCTCTTCACCGTTCCAATGCAATGTACCCTTCTCTTTTGGAACTAAGCCTAGAATTGCTCGTATGAGGGTTGTTTTTCCAGAGCCTATTCTTCCGGTTACTACAGTTATTGATCCTTGTGGTATTTTCAAAGAGACATTCTTGATTCCTTTATCCGTCCCTGGATACATGTACGACAGTTTTTTAGCCGTCAGCATCGTTAAGATATCTTTCTCCGTCCGTTGTATTGCTTCAAATGGAGGAAAGGGTTCAAATTCATAAATAGGAGCATGTGTTACTATATCGTCTGCGGTGGCACTTTCTTTGTGATTCTGAATGAGTGTTAAGATTCTTCCATAGGAGACTTTTGCTTGTTGATACATTGGTATGAAATCCCCAAGCATCCAGATGGTGTCACCGATCCACCATAATTGTGTTTGGAAGAAGTAAAGATTACCTAAAGTGAATACTCCAACATTCATTGCGGGACCAATTAATAAGAGGATTAAGCCTAAACCCAAATTTATAGCGAATAAGTAGATCGCATCGATAAGAGCTATGAAGACCATTTCTTTTACAATAGCAGTTTTTCTGTTGTCACATTTCCCTTTGAAGTGATTCAAGATGTTCTTC
>JABLTI010000016.1 GCA_013166835.1 Promethearchaeati archaeon
TCTGCTAATCCTCAAGACAAGCCTTTAGTTGAAATTGCAAATAAAGAAGGAATAAAGTACTTCTTAGGAGACGAAGAAGATGTTATTCAACGACTTTCTGATGCAGCACAGCATTTCAAGCTTGATTATGTTATAAATGTGACCGCAGATAATCCACTAGTATCTTTGGAATATATTACAAAAATTTATAAAAAATTCAAAAAAACAAACGCAGATCATATCAGATGTAACGATTTACCAATAGGTCTGTATTCATATGGCTTAAAACCTGAAGCTTTACTAAAGGTTTGTGAGATAAAAAAAACAAAGCAAACAGAAATCTGGGGAAGCTATTTTACTGAAACAGGATTATTTGATGTCAGAAATTTAAAAATACCAAAAAAATATCAAAGAGATTATCGATTAACCTTAGACTATCCAGAAGATTTCGACTTTTTTGAAAAAATATTTCATCATTTCGGGGAAGAAACATATAAAGTCTCATTAAACAATCTTATTAAATTTTTAGATAAAAATCCAGATGTGGTTGCGATTAATATAAATTGTCAAAAATTATATGAGAAAAGGAGAGAAAAACAAAAACGATTGGCAATTTAGATGAAGATAATTATTATCTATGAATGCATTTCACATAAACCATTTTTCTGCAAGCAATCATATGGTGTTTTGAAATTTATTTTTGTTGTTTATTACATAAAATTGGGATTATGGTAGAAACTTTAAATAAAAATAAAGAAATTAGATAGAAATTAGTCAATTTCATAAATTTGATAAATATTATTTAACGGAGCTTATGTAATTGGAATGGAAAATACCATTATTTAAAATTCATTGGGAAGAAGAGGATGTTCAATCGATAACAGAGGTAATTCGAAGAGGAACCTATTGGGCAACAGGACCAGAAATTACACAATTTGAAGAATCTTTAGCTAAATCTCTTGACAGACAATATGCGCTAACATTTAATTCTGGAACATCAGCCCTTCATACAATCTTGCAAGCTTATGATCTGAAATCATCAGAAGTATTAGTACCATCATTTTCATTTATTGCAACAGCTAATGCAGTACTTTTAGCAAGTGCTAAACCAGTATTTGTTGAAGTAGAAGAAGATTCATTTGGTTTAGAAGGAAATGATGTTAGCGAAAAAATAACCAAAAAAACCAAAGCGATTATTCCAATGCATTATGGTGGACAACCCTGTAAAGAAATTAAAGAATTAATGGATATTTCTAATGATAATAACATATTATTAATTGAGGATGCTGCGCAATCTTTTGGTTCTTATATTGATAAATATAAGGTGGGTAATTTTGGTGATGCAGCAATGTTCAGTCTTTGCCAAAACAAAATCATAACAACAGGAGAAGGTGGATTTATTGTCACCGATAACGAAAGACTTTATGAGAAATTAAAATTAATTAGATCACATGGTCGATTAGAAAAAACTGGTTATGATTATTTCTCAAACACTGGAGATAATGAGTATATAGAAATTGGTTTTAATTTCAGGATGGCGACAATGCTTGCTGCACTAGGATTATCACAACTTAGAAATATCTCTAAAGTGATTGACATGAGAAGAAAAAATGCTGAATATCTCAATGAAAATTTGAAAGATTTAGAAAATCTAAAAGTACCAATTGCATATAATGATGCTTACCATATATACCAGATGTATACTATAAAATTGCAAAATACTAATTTAAGAGAAAAATTACAGGAACATCTTACTAAAAAAAGAATAATGAGTAAAGTGTATTTCAATCCAATTCATTTGAAAGAATTCTATACTAGTAGATATGGTTACAAAAAAGGGGATCTTCCACAAACAGAAGAATTAGCTAGTAAAGTATTGACTTTACCAATGTATCCTGATCTATCAAAAGAAGAATTAGATTATATAATTCAAAGTGTTAGGGAAGTGATTTAAAATGAATCTCACAGATGACAAACTAAAAAATGTATTTCAAGATAAAAAAATATTGGTTACTGGTGGGACTGGTTCTGTTGGTGCAGTTATAGTTCAGAGATTACTCAAATACAATCCAAAAGTTATAAGGGTTTTCTGTAATGATGAAAATGCAATATTTCAATTAAAAGAAAAGTTGAAACATAAAAGAAATTTACGATACTTATTGGGAGATATTAGAGATAAAGAAAGACTTACTCGAGCAATGGAAGATATCGAAATAATTTATCATGCTGCAGCATTAAAACATGTACCACTATGTGAATATAATCCATTTGAAGCTGTAAAAACAAATGTTCTAGGGACACAAAATCTTATCGATGGCGCTCTTTTGACCGGTGTAAAGAAAGTTATTAACATCAGTACTGATAAAGCAGTCAATCCTGTAAATACTATGGGAGCAACAAAACTGTTAGCGGAAAAACTAATCACGGATGCTAATAATTATCGGGGATTAAAAGATATTACTTTTTCATCTGTAAGATTTGGTAATGTACTATACTCTCGTGGTTCTGTTGTAGAGATTTTTGAAAGAAATATCAAAGAAGGAAAACCAATCAATATTACCGATCCAAAAATGACCAGATTCATGATGTCACTTCCAGATGCCACAGATTTGATTTTTCAAGCAACAATTATGGCAAAAGGCTTTGAAATATTCATTCTTAAAATGCCCATTGTTAGAACTGGAGATTTAGCTGATGCAGTGATTGATGATTATACTCAAAGATACAAGATTGACAAGAAAACCGTTAAAAAAGAGATAATTGGTGCTAGATTAGGAGAAAAGATGTTCGAAGAACTAATGACAGAAATTGAAGCTGAAAAAGCATTTGAAACCGAAAAAATGTTTATTGTCTTTCCTAAAGTCGAGGATTTAGAAAATCTAAAAGCAAATAGACTTGGTTTCGAGAACGCTAAAAAGTGTCAAAGAACAAAATATAACTCATATGATTCAGATTACCTTTCAATAGCTGAGATTAAGAAGTTGCTTAAAAGAGCAAGAAAAAGCTATAAAGAATAATGAAATGTTAACAATTAATGTTTTATTAGAACTTGATATCAGCTATTCGAGAAATTAATTAGAAAAACTGAACTGGTCTGAAGAATAAATGGTAGAAAAGAAACGTTTGTTAGCCTTTTCTCTTGAGAGAGAATCCGAATGGTTGAATAAGAAAATCAAGAAAGTTCATAGAAATTTTGATGAAATAATTTATGTTACTTTTTCAGAAGACCAAATTAAATTTCCACAAATTAATAACTTGGAAAAATTAAATTCTGAAGACTTTATTAATGAAGCTACTTATGAAAATCATTTCAGAATACTAAATGAGTTCGTTTTAAATATATCAAAAGAAATTTTTTCAGATGAAACTATAAGAAATAATTTCTTAATTGATGGAATAAATCTTTGGTGGTTTTTACCAATAAGGATTTTTTCAATTTTAGTTAGTAACAAAACTCTAATGACACTTACAAAAGTATCAAATATTTTAAATCAAGTAAAACCAGAAAAAGTTTTTTTTGATTCCTCATCAAAGAATGCTCCTCTAATTAAGATTGTTTGTGATAAAATGTCAATAAAATATGATACAAATATGACTTTTATATCCAAAGTAAAAAACAAAATAAAAGAAATAACTGTGAATCTTTTTGCAGGTTTGAAGAGAAGAATAGAGGCTAAAAAATTAGCACGTTGGTCCAAGACAATAATTAATACTTCTAAAATCTTAACGAAGAATAAACAAAGAATAGCTTTTACATTTTTGGAAAGTGATTTCAGACTTGATTTTAACATCAAAGGTGAATTGAAAAAGCATGATATCTATCAGAAGAATATACAGCTAAAGTTGAAAGAGTTAAGCAATTTTGAAATATATTCTATAAACTTAATCAAAAATACGAAGCAAATCGAATCACTAACTGGAATCAATGAAGAAATAAAAAGTACAAATCATATACCTCTATATCATTTCTATTCTCAGAAACTATCTAATAAATCAGCAAAAGCAAGACGAACTATTAGAATTAGATTGAAAAAATTGTTTAAAAATCCAAAATTTAAAAACGCATTTACATTTAATGGTTTTTCATTAATAGATGCATATAGTTTCATTTTTAGTAGACAATTCAGTACTCAACTAGTAACAGGATTTGAATATATTCATCTTTTTAGAGATGCTTTTTCATTGATTAAACCTAAGGTTTTCATTCATTATAATGAGAATTCTGGTTTTGGGAGAGCAGCAATTTTAGCTTCAAAAATGTTAAATTTCCCTGTTATTGCATTACAACATGGAAATATTAGTTTTTCATCAGCAAGTGCGTATTTTATTTACAAGAAATGGATCTGCAATAAAAACCAAAATGATTTAACTGCAACATGTTGTCATATGTCATCAATTCTTTCTGTTTATTCAAAGGAAGATAAGGATATGCTTGTAAATTATGGAGGATTCTCCGAAGATAGAATAAAAGTCACAGGTTGTCCAAGATGGGATATTATCTTAAACAAAGATGTTTTACAAAAAGATGATTTTCACAAAAAAATTGGCTTAGATTCAAATAAGAAAACGATTGTTGTGTTAAGTCAACCTCTCAAGTTCAAAGAATACAGAGATATTTTTAGAAAAGAGGTCCTGGAAGCATTCAAAAATAACAAGCATGACTTACAGATTATTTGGAAACCACATCCAAGGGAAAATGAAGATGAAATCAGAGAACTTGTTAGGAATTATAAAACAAAGAATATTATAGTACAGAAGAATTTACCATTATTCCAAGTATTAAATGCATGTGATATTGCTTTAACTACTCATTCTACTGCAGGACTTGAAGCAATGCTTTTTGATAAACCACTTATAACACTTATTCCACGTGGAGAAGTTGAAGCAAAACTCTTCAAAGGTTCAGATGCTGTTTTTAAGGTTATCAATCATGAAGAATTAACAAATGCTATTGATTTATTACTTAATGATGAAAAAACAAAAAAACAAATTAAAAAGGGTCGAGATAAATTAATTGTTGATTATCTTGAATTTGATGGTAAGGCTTCACAAAGAAATGCTGAACTAATTTTAAAAATGAGTGAATAATTATTTATGATAATTTTATGTTGAATAATGATTGACAGAATAAAATTTTATCATTCTTATGAAATTTTAATTTGATAGGAAAGAGTATTATTCCGAAATGAAATAAGAAAAGTAGACAGTTAAATCAAAAGAATATGAAGAAGTTGAATGGAAAGATGAAGTCATTTAAAATTGGGAAAAAAAATATTGGTGATGGACATCCTACATATATTGTTGGTGAGATGGCTTGGTCACATGATGGTTCAATTGAAAAAGCAGAGGAAATTGTAAAGGCATGTGTAGATGCAGGATGTGATGCAGTAAATTTCCATATAACTTGTTTAGAGGATTATATGGTTCCTCATTATCAGGCTGATGAAAAAAGTTCCTCAGCGTATGAAAAATTATCAGAATTAGCAATTCCATTTGATGCTTGGCCAGAAATTTTTAGCTACACAAAGAAGTTGGGAATTCAAATTAGTGCCTTGTGTAATGATATAAAAAGTGCTGAATTAGTAAGCAAATTAAATCCTGATATTTGTATGTTTCATGCAAGCTGCATAACCGAGGAGAGATTAATTAGAAAAATAGCTCAAATCGGAAAACCAGTTTTTTTTGCAATGGGTGGTTCAACTATTGAAGAAATCTTGCAGGCTATTAAATGGCTTAAAGAAGAAGGATGCGACAAGATCGCCATACTTTATGGCATTCAGAGTTATCCAACAAAATTACAGGATAATAATGTAAATTTTATTAAAACACTAAAAATGATGTTTGGCAGACCTGTGGGTTTTTCTGATCATACTGATGCTGAAGATCCATTAGCTTTGGTTGTTCCCCTCATGAGTATTCCTTTAGGAGCGAATATTTTAGAAAAACATGTAACACATGATCGATCAAAAAAAGGAACTGATTATTTTGCAGCTCTTAATCCAGATGAACTTGAAACCTTTGTAGATCATGTTAGAAGAATAGAAACAGTATTTGGAAGCTCAGGAACAAGACCATTCTCAGAAGCTGAGAAAAACTATCGGCAATTAGTAAGAAAGCGAATTGTAGCAATTAGGGATTTGAAAAAAGGACATGTTCTTTCTGATGAAGATGTTCATGCAATGCGTACAACAGAAGGTATCCCACCTGATCATATCAAGATGTATCTTGGTAAGGAATTAAAAAAAGATATTAAAAAATATGATTCAATAACAGAAGATCTATTCTAGTTAAATTATCACGGATTGATTATTATGAAGATAGGATTTTTAATAACTGCAAGGTTAAAATCAACAAGACTTCCCGAAAAACTTATTCTAAAAATATATGGAAGAGAAATGATTAGACATATGATTGATAGGTTGAAATTAAGTGAAGCATTAGATCAGATTATAATTTGTACTTCTCCAAATCCCCAAGACAAACCTTTAGTTAATATAGCAAATGAAGAGGGAATAAAGTACTTCTTAGGAGATGAAGATGATGTTATTCAACGATTATCGGATGCTGCTGAGTTTTTCAAATTAGATTTTGCTATTAATATTTCTGCGGATAATCCTCTTGTTTCAATTAAGTATATTGAACGAATAAGAGAAGAATTTGAAAATACAAATGCAGATCATATCAGATGTATGGATTTACCAATTGGTTTGTTTTCTTATGGTCTCAAACCAGCAGCTTTGAAAGAAGTCTGTAAAATTAAAAAATCAAAGCAGACAGAAGTATGGGGACGATATTTCACTGAAACTGGATTATTTGAAGTTAGAGATTTAGTAGTTGATGACAATCATAAAAGAAATTATAGAATGACTCTAGATTATCCAGAAGACTTTGAATTATTTGAAGCAATTTTTAGTCATTTTGGTGAAGAAACATACAAAACAAATATTGATGATATTTTGCAGTTCCTCGATGAAAATCCTGATATTGCTGCAATAAATATGGATTGTCAAAAAAAGTATGAAGAGAGATTATCTAAACAGAGAGAACTTGCTAAATAATTTAACTATTTTTTATGAAATTACTTCTTAGTTTTTTTAACCTTAGCCGGATTACCAAAAGCTACACAATTGTCAGGTAAATCATCAATAACTACTGATCCACCTCCAATTGTGGTATTTTCACCAATAGTTATGTTCTCAATAATTGCAGATCCTATGCCAACCATAGAATATTTACCAATTTTAACTGTTCCAGCTAAATTAGCTCCAGGTGCAATGTGAACAAAATCACTAATGACATTATCATGATCAATAGTTGCCCCAGTATTAAGTATTACACCATCACCAATCTGACTATCAAAATTAATGATTACACCAGCAACTATCAAAATACCTTTGCCCATGCTGACTGTATCAGATATAATTGCACTGGGATGAATTGCGTTTATTATCTCATATTGGTCTTTTAATTCAATGAAGATTCTTTCTCTAGTTTTGTTGTTTCCAATTGCAATAAATATTCCATCGGTATAATTTTTTAGCTTATTAGAGAGGTCTGAGATATTTCCTAGAATAGATAATCCACAGAATTCTTGTCCATTTTTTTTGGGATTATCATCTATGAAACCAACTACTGTATCATTGCCTGATGAATTAATAACATCAAAAGCAACTTTCGCATGACCTCCTGCACCAATTATCAAAATCTTCAAGTTAAGCAACCACACTTCATTTTTTCTAGATCTTTTCTATAATTTCTTTATCAAGCTTAATATTAGCTAAAATTTCTACAATTTTCTTGCTAGAATTACCTTTTCCATAGGGATTAACACTCTTTTTTACAATTTCTTGATGTTCTTTGGTTATACTAACCTCTACTGCATTTATAATTTCTTTTTGATTGTAATCAACATCAATGATATAATCAGCTCGTTCGCGATTTCGTTGTCTTGTTCCAATATTGACAACAGAAATCCCTAATGCTGGAGCCTCAATTATCGCACTACTTGAATTTCCAATCATGACTGATGCCATAGCTAAAACTCCCAAGTAATGATCTCGGGAGATATTTTTGAAGGTTTTAAGGAAGGGCAGTTTTTCATATTTCTGTATCATTCTAATCATTGCTCTTCCACCTGCATCTGAATTCGGATAAACTAATACTGTTTGAGTTTTTAGCTTGCTAATAGCTTCTAACGTTTCTTTAATTTGCTGTTCACTATCATCAACTTCGAAAGTATTTGGATGCTGAACTACTAGAATTAATTTTTCATTGGGATCTAAGCCAAGTTCTTTAGAGACAACTTCTTTTGAAGCATACTCACCCGCATAAATTGGATCTAATCCTGGAGCACCAACAACATAAATTCTTTCAGCTTTTTCGTTCATAGAAATAATTCTGTTTTTACTTTGCTGTGTTGCTGGTAGATGTATACTAGCAAATTTTGTTATAGCATTTCGCGTTAAATCATCTACAGTTCCCGAAATTTCTCCTCCGTGTAAATGAGCAATTGCGATATTCATGTATGCTGCAGTAATTGCAGCTGCCAACATTTCTCCTCTATCTCCGAGGACAAGAACAAGATCAGGTTTTATTTTATCGAAGCTTTTTGTTAAACCTAAAACAGCATTACCAACCGCTTGAGACATAGCAACACTGGTATCCTCTTTCTCAAGGATATTAATCTCATCAGCTATATCAAATCCTTGTTGTTTAATTTCATTAATCGTATAACCAAACTCTTCTGATAAATGCATACCAGTAACTATAAGATGTAATTCTAATTTTGGATGCGCTATAATCTGTTTTAAAACAGGAGCAAATAAACCAAAATCAGCTCTAGTTCCAGTAATAACCGCGATTTTTCTCATCTTTTAACATCCAATAGTTCATTTGAAGAGTTAAACCATTTTCCATGAAATCATTTCATCTTTTTTAATATCAGCTCTAGTTTTACGACCTATTATAATTTTCCAGTATTTAGGAGATATACCTATTCCGGGTCGTTTTACAGCAAGCATGTCTTCAGTTATTATAGTCCCTTTTGGTATATCTATTGCAGCGGTAATACTTTTGCGAGCAACTTCTTTTATTGGGATTTCTGATTGGAGTAATTTTTTAACTGGACTTCCAAGTGATGTTTCTATATTTCTAATTCCATCAATCATTGATTTCATCTCTTTAGGTTCAAGAGATGCTTTATGATCAGGACCAATCATATTCTTGTCTAGTGTGAAATGTTTCTCGATTAACTCAGCTCCCAATGCAACTGCTGCTAAGGGGGCAGCGATGCCAAGAGTGTGATCTGAAAAACCTATTGGAATATCAAATGCTTGTTGGAAAGTTTGCATTACTCGCAAATTAACATCTTCGAAATTTGCAGGATAGCTTGTTACACAATGCAGTAAAGCAATCTCTTTACATCCTCCTTCTCGCAACCAGTTTAAAGAATCCACAATTTCTCCTAAAGTTGACATTCCGGAAGAGAGAATTACAGGTTTTTCATATTTAGCTATTTGTTTTAAAAGAGGATAATTGTCAATATCACTTGAACCAATTTTATATGCAGAAGTTCCTAATTCTTCAAGAATGCTAGCAGTTTCAAAACCATACGGAGTAGAAAAATACTCAATAAGTTTTTTACTGCAGTAATTGAAAATTTCTCTTGTTTCTTCCTTATTCAACTCTAACTTCTTCAACATATCTAATTGTGATTCTTCTTTATTAGCAAGCTCTTTCTGATATTCTGCTTTGGGAGCTTCTTTAGTAGCGAGTTTTTCTGCTTTGAAGGTTTGAAACTTTATAGCACTTGCACCAAATTCAACAGCTGCATCGATCATTTTTTTGGCAATATTGATGTCTCCATTGTGATTAACTCCTGCTTCAGCAATAACAAAAACAGGTGAATCTCCACCAATCTTAGTTTTTCCTATTTTGAATTCTTTCACTTGTCCATCCTTCTTAATTCATTTAATGAAATTAATTACTATTTACTATCAATTGATTTTTAATTTTTCCAATATAAGTAATGAATTATTCATACATAATTAAATTAAAAGATTTTGAAATATAAGGATGTTGAACTGAGAGAAATTACAAATTTATCTAAGAGTGAATTTTTTGAGTTAGTGATGATATTTTTGGAATAAGATTTTTCTCTCAACTCTATATCCATGATTCTTTATTATTAAATCAATTTTTCTTCTTTACATTTTTAAGATATTTTTCGAAATCAGCTAAAAACTCATCGATATCTACAATTTCTTCTGAATCGATATAGGATTCTAGTATAAGATGTGATAATTTTTTCAGTTTTTTAGCTTGTTCTTGAAAATCTGAATCTTCAACTGAAAGTGAAACATAATGTGTTAGCTGTTGCTTAATTAGTTCTTCCCCTTCAATCTCAATATCTAATTTCTTAGCAATCTGATTTAATGCTGTAAAAATATAAGTGAACCAACTGATTGTGCTATTAAATTCTTTTGGTGATGGGACATATGTGTATGGATTTCTAGAAACAGTAACAGTTCCTGTCTGTGCCCATAATCTAAGAAATTTATCATATAAGTAACCACCCATCATAAAAACGATTAAAATTAATATTGTTAAGAAGAATTCTCCACGCCAAAAACCTTGATCTCTAAACCAAGGGATTTTTGACACATAACTTACCGCAAGTAATGCTGCAAAAGTTAGTAAACCAAAAATAGCTCTTGATTGATCGAGTCTAAAACGCCACTTCATAGCTAAAAGCTTAAACCATGTCCAGAAAGTCTTACCAGAAAATTTTGCTTTTTTTTCTTCTTTTACAGACTCAATATTGGATTCTTTTTTTGTCATCTTTATTCCCAAGAAATCAGTAATTCTGTTATTTAAAATTCTTATTACAGTTTATTATAAAAGGTGTAAAGTCGAAAATCAACCTAAACAGAGTTATTTAGAATTTTTATAATTCTTTTACTTGTATCTTTGAATCCATAAAGATTTTCTGAATATTGTATCTTTTTAGTGAGCATATATTCTACTTTCCCAGTAATTTCAGATGGATTTGCTAATATATTACCTCCCATTTCAATGGTTTCAATCCATTCAGTTGTATCTCTAACAGTAATGCAAGGAATCCTATTCCAATAAGCTTCTTTTTGAACTCCACCTGAATCAGTGATAACTGCTCGTGCTTTCTTCAGTAGATATGAAAATTCTAGGAAACCTAGAGGTTCAATAATAGTAACTTGTTTTTGTATTTCTGCTAAAACACCGATTTCTACTAATTTGTTCCTCGTCCGTGGGTGTAATGGAATAATTACATCATGCTTTATCTTGCAAATTTCTTTTATTATTTGAAGTAATTTCTTATTTGTCGTATTTTCAGCTCGATGAATTGTGGTTAATATAAATTCATCTGGAATAGCTATTTGTAGAGTAACGGCATTAATTTCATTATCTAGCATTTTAGCTAATTCAAACATTGTATCTCCTACTTTATACACACCATTTGTTATGCCTTCTTTTTCTAAATTATTCACTGCTGAATCAGAAGGACAAAACAATAGATTAGAACAGTGATCTGTTAAAATTCGATTAATTTCTTCTGGCATGTTTTTATCATAACTTCTTAATCCAGCTTCCAAATGTGCAACAACTATATGCTGTTTTGTAGCAGCTAATGCTCCACCTAATGTAGAATTTGTATCCCCTGGAACAATGACTATGTCTGGTTCCTCTTTATTTAGAACATCTTCAATGCCATGTAAAATTTGCCCAGTTTGTTGTCCATGAGAACTCGAGCCAACATTTAGATTATAATCTGGTTTATCTGGATATAACTCTTTGAAGAAGACATCAGACATGTTACTATCATAGTGTTGTCCAGTATGAACAATTAGACTCTCATGTTTTGTATTTCTAAGTGCTTTAATCAAAGGATACATTTTAATGAAATTAGGGCGTGCTCCAACAACAGATATAATTTTCATAATATCTCAACTTAGAGTAAATTATCTTGTTTGAATTTTAATATTTTTGAGGAAATAAGAAAAAGCGAAGAATTAATTAGACTATAATAACCTTTTCTGCTTTTTTTTGCTCATAATTTAATCCTTAATACTTAATATTCATGTAACTAATCGTAAGTTGGTGAAAGAAAATATGCAAGAGTATGATATAATTGCTATAGGAACTGGTTCAGCTATGAATATTATTTCTGCAGTATCACAAGCGAATCCTGATTTAAAAATTGCTGTGATTGATAAGGATGAACCTGGAGGGATTTGTCTAACTAAGGGATGTATACCTACAAAGATCTTGTTATATCCTGCTGAAGTAATTAGAACTATTCAGAGAGCAGGAATATTTGGCATAGACGTTGATATTAAAAAAATTGATTTTAAATTTGTCATGGAGAGAATGCGAGAGATAATTGGAGAGGATATGAGTAATATAAAAGAAGGATTATCACAAACTCCAGATTTAGATTATTATCAGGAAACAGCAGAATTTATTGATAATTATACTTTGAAAGTAGGAGATAAGAAAATCAAAGGAAAACAAATTCTGCTTTGTACAGGATCAAAACCTACCATTCCAAATATTAAGGGACTGGATAAAATAGACTATCACACAAGCGATAGTATATTGCAAATAAGTGAATTACCTCGCAGCATCTGTATTGTTGGAGGTGGGTATATTGCAGCTGAATACGGGCACTTTTTCTCTGCCATGAGCAGCAATGTATCAATCATAGGTCGCAATCCACAATTTCTACCACAAGGAGAACCAGAAGTTTCTGCTTTAGCTAAAAAAGAACTTGGAAAACATATGATGATTTATACAGATTCAGAGGTTCGAGAGGTAGAAAAAGAATCAGATGGAAGAGTGAAAATTATAGCTGTTAACAGAGAAACAAATGAGAAAGTAGAAGTAATCGCTGATGAACTCTTTATAGCCGCTGGTAGAAGTTCAAATGCAGATATTTTACATCCAGAAAAAAGTGGTGTTTTAACAGATGAAGATGGTTGGATTTTAACTAACGCTTTAATGGAAACTTCTAAGAAAAACATCTATGCTTTTGGAGATGCAAATGGAAAGTACTTATTCAAGCATGCTGCAAATTATGAAAGTCAAGTTGCTTATTACAATGCGATTCACAATCGAGGTTACAAGGCGAGTTATCATGCTATTCCAAGTGCAGTGTTTACTGACCCAGAAATTGCTAGTGTTGGCATGGGAGAACTGGACGCAATTAATGAATTTGGAAAAGAAGAAGTATTAATTGGCTTTCAAAGATATCAAGACACTGCAAAAGGTATTGCTATGGTGGTAAAGGATTTCTTTGTTAAAATCATTGTCAAGAAAGAATCTATGGAAATATTGGGAGCACATATTATTGGTCCTTTTGCTTCAGTTTTGATTCAAGAGATCATAACTTTGATGTACACTCCTGAGAGAACTGCGGTTCCAATATTCCAAGGAATGCATATTCATCCTGCTTTGAATGAAGTTGTAGAACGAGCTGTAGGAAATCTTATGCCTATTGATCATTATCATCATTTCATTCAACACATTGGTTTACCGGAGAAATAACACAAAGAAGAATTAAAATCAATGAAAAAGGTTTTAAAAAAAATATCCAGTTTAAGGTAGAGGATTTCCTTTGAGCAAAACAACAAAAGTAGAAACTAAAAGTGATTTAGTGCCATCTAATGAAAATCGTTTGTCAAAATATTCCCTTGTCATAGATTTGTTCAGCATGACAACATTAGCATTATTGATTTCTGTTCTAATGATTATGCATAAGAAATTCAGTGGTGCAATGTATGAGAACTGGGTAATCATTGTTGTAGGGTTAAGCCTAGAATTATTTTTCATTGGGTTAGCTGTTTTGGACTCTATAAGGAAGAATCCCTTAGAAAGAATGTTTGGTTCTAGAATTTTCACTTTGCCAGTATTTACAATCACAGTTTTGGTAATCACAGCAATATTCTGGGGCAGAGCTGAGCAATTAGCTATTGTCTATGGTGCTATTTGTGGTGGATTTGCAGGATATTTGGCTGGGGCACTAGCTTATGGAAATTTCTTTGTGAAGATTAAAGACTTTGTTTTCCGCATTGTTTTTGGCGGATGGATTGGTGTTTCAATCGGAGCAATTTTTGGTGCACTTTTTGCAGGATTAATTAATCCCTTGTTTGAAGAGGTTTTTGCAGGAATCTTCATGGGTTTCTGGGGAGGTGCAATTGTCTCAGGACCTCTTGCGGTAATTCTCTTTGTAGTTCTTGAAAAAAATATCAGTTTTAGAAATTTCTTTTCAAAATTACTGGTTTATGATGTATACAGAAAGGTAAAAGCAAGCACAGAAGAAGTTCTTGTCAAAGCTGTAAATGATGATTCAAAAATCATAACCAAGTATCTTTCTGATCTTGAGCTTTTGACTGTAAGTGAAGACATTGATGAAACAAAAGAAAGTGAAGATGAATCTTTCTGGGAAAAGTTTCTGAGAATATTCTTGTATATTATTTTCTTAATCAATCCATGGGAAATTGAAAACGAAACTATTAGAGTTAATGCCTATAAAGATATTTTTGCCTTGTATTTCTCAGAGAAATACCTCGAATCACTTGATCAAAGTACAAAAGGGATTGCTGTGGAGAAATATCAAACTGAATCTGATACAGGAAGTAAATTACGAGAAACAATAATACACTCACTTGAATGCTTACCAATTGAAAGATCCAAAGATATGATCCTACATTCATTAAATGATCCAAGTTGTCAAGTTATAATTACAGCAATTAAAACTGTAGGGAATTTGAAGATGAAAGAGGTAGTGCCACATTTACAAGTTATTCAATTTGGTGAATTTTCTGGTTGCTGGGAATCAAAAACAAATAAGGCAATTGCAAAGAAACTAATAACTAACGCTAACAATGCTCTTTCAAAAATATTCGAACACCCGATAACTGAATTGGAAAAACTAGCTGGAAAGATAATTTATACAAACAAAGATTCCTATGATTCTACAACTGATTTAATTCCTGATGGACTTATTCTAACACAAGATGATATTATTCAATTATATCATTTACTAATTGATGGTTATAAGGCGTCTCAAAAAAAGGCAGACGTAACAAGAGATCAAATCCTTGATATAGTTAGCTATATAGCAATAAGATTACCTCCAGAGGAATTGAAACCTTTTGTAAAGAGATTGTATAAAGAAGGATTGAAAAATTTGGCAAAGAAAATTGAAAAATACGAAGATGTCTTTGTTTAGTTTTGATTTCTATTTCGATATTCACTTGCAAATCATTTTAATTCTTCATAGATAGTTTATTGTTAGATATATTTGAGGTGAGTCTTGTGAATATCGCAATTATAAATACAAGAATACTATCTTTTAGAGGAAATAATCTTGGTATTATTGATAATGGTGCAATTGGCATAACAGATAATCATATCTCGTTTGTTGGTACTATGGAGAAATTCAACAAACAGGATGCAGATATTGTAATAAACGGCGACAATCACGTAACAATGCCAGGATTGGTTAATGCTCATATACATACTGGCTCAACGCTACTTAGAGGGGGAGCACAAGACTTACCAGAAATAGAGTGGATGAATAAAGGGATTGGACCTATTGGTAGACACATGAAACCTGAGGATGCTATAGTTGGTTCCAAGCTTGGTGTCTTGGAGGGATTAAAATCTGGCACAACAACCTTTGCAGAATATACTTCAAATGTTTCAAATCTTGTAAATCATGTCTATCTTCCTTTTGGTGCTCGAGTAGTTGCTACTGAAACCATAAATGAAGTAAGCCCAAAAAGGGATCATTTGAAACCAACTGATCTATATGAATTCGATCGACAGAAAGGAGAAACAGCTTTCAAAAGAGCTAGTGAATTATTCAAGAAATACCAAGATGAAGAATTAGTAAGTTGCATGTATGGTCCACAAGCGCTAGATATGATTTCAATAGAATTACTAAAGAGTATACAAGAAGAAGCAAAAAGCAGAGAAAGTGGTATTCATATTCATGTTGCACAAGGACAACGAGAAAGACTACAAATCATTGAGAGATTCGGGAAAGATGCTTCAACTGTAAAAATTCTTGAAAAGAATGAGCTACTAGATGAGAATCTCTTAGGGGCTCACTGTCATGACACTAGTGAAGCTGAAAGAGCACTCATGGTTAAAAGGGGAGTGAAAATGGTTGGGTGTCCTAGTTCTATCAGCATGATTGATGGGATAGTTCCCCCCATTGGTCACTTTGTAGCTTTAGGTGGCAAGGTAGGTATTGGTTCTGATCAAGCTCCCGGACCCGGATTACATAACATGTTTTGCGAAATGCGAACCATAAGTAATCTTACAAAGGTAATAATGAAAGATCCAACTGTTCTTCCAGCTTGGGAAGTCCTACAAATTGCTACAGTAGGTGGCGCCCAAATTCTTGGCCTTGATAAAAAAATAGGAACACTAGAGGTTGGAAAACAAGCTGATATAATAATGGTCAATCTGAATTCTCTGAATCTTGCCCCTGCAGTTTCAAAACCATTTAGAAATTACATTCCAAATTTGGTTTACTCCTCAACTGGATATGAAGTTGAGAATGTAATAATTAATGGTAAAATGATTATCGAAAATAATGAATTCGTATCAATTAATACCGATGAAATATTGAAAGAAGCAAACAAAAGAGCGGAAAGGATTTTCAGTGATGCAACAGATGACTGGATAAAAGCAGGATCTAAACTTGTAAAAGATGTAGAAGACGGTTTTCTCTAATGCTCTCTTCTCCCATCATTTATAATGGGGGATTTGCAGTTTCATAATTAGCCGCATAAATTCGATATGTTTGTTTTCTTTGTGTCTCTCGAATTTGGAGTGTAAATTCATCTAAATTATCATACCAAGTTTTCTGTGGCTTGTTTTCATCTTTTTCATTTACGTTTCGTTCATCATATCGAAATCTGAGATACTCACCAAAAGTCATATTGTAGGGAGTAAGATAAAATTTCTTTACGAAAATTTGAATGGCTAGTATTTGAAAGAATGCTATGAGAGATCCTAGAATGATGAAAGGCCACAATTGGAAATTTTGAACTATAGTGAAGTAAATAAGAATCGGAATAGAAGTAATTGCTACGAGAAGTACTGGAACTGCAATAATTATAAACCCAATTTCGAATATGTAAAAATTACTTTTATAGAATTTCTCTTTAATCGCAATACTTCTAAGACTAGATTTTTCTGTCTTCTTTTTTCTTTCAGAACGCAGCTTCATCGAATTCAATCAAGTAAACCTTCCATACTACTAACTGTTATTGCTTGATATTTCCTTTTTATTTTATCGATTAGAATTATAAATAAAATAGGTAATTTCATATTTATTTTATAAGAAAAATATATATCATTATTGGTTCATGAAAAATCAATCTATTCTAAACTCTTCAATTGAGGTAAATAGAAATTGAATAGGTACAAGACAATTATTCCAACCATTAATTTCAAATTACATCTAATTTTATTCTTTGTAACAGGTACATTATGGGCACCGATCTACAATTTGCTATGTTTTCTAAGTCTTAACAAATTAGCGAAATTACCATTATCAGAGGGAGTTCCCTCACCTAAGAATTCTGCAATTGGTAATTTTCTGCTAGCACTATCTTTTATTGGAGCACCATTTGCTTTCTTCAGAAGATTCCAATTATTGAACAGCTATATTGCTGAAAT
This sequence comes from Promethearchaeati archaeon, assembly GCA_013166835.1. Lineage (GTDB taxonomy): Archaea > Asgardarchaeota > Heimdallarchaeia > JABLTI01 > JABLTI01 > JABLTI01. The sequence continues at coordinate 17,713 of JABLTI010000016.1, forward strand.
GAATTCCCATCTCAAACCTTTACCAAAAACTGAGGATGAAAATGGTAAAGAAATCATTCAAGAAAGATTGAATTGCATGAAGCCTGGGAGTTTTGTTGGGTTTGCTATAGTAACTTTCTTTCTAATTGGCATAATCGTAACTTCTTATATTTTGGTTTCCTTATTCATCGTGAGATACTCATCTTGGGGGAATGAAGCACTTCTAATCCTCTTACCATCAGGAATTGCTGCAACTTTTGTTGGGTTTGGTTTCAGTGTTCGAACTGCAAAAGAAGAACAAAAATGGGTGAAAGCATTCAATGCTTTAGCAGAAGAATTATGATTTAATTATAGAAAATTAAGTCTTTAATTGAACCATCTACTAAAGACCAATTACATTTTTATTAATCTTTAAGTTGTGCACAGCTTAACATCATTTTACCAAAACGTTCTTTTGATACACATTCTCGACAATCAATACATGATGCCTCTTTTTGACCTTCCCTCAATTTGTTTGGAAAATCGGGTTCATTTATCAGAGGTTTGCTCATTGAAATTAAATCGGCTAGATTACAATCCAAAATTGCGTTCATTGCAGATACATTTCTTATTCCGTCTACTAAAGCTAAGGGGACGGAAGGAACGGTATTTCTTATCTTTTCAGCATGTCCAGCAAAGTTTGCTTCATAATATAGCGATTCTTCTACAGGTTTTGCTCGAGTCTTTCTGATATCACGATTTTGTTCTGGTCCGCCACCAGATATTTCAATTAAGTCTATCCCTTTTTCATCTAACCAATTTGCTATGACAACTGATTCCTTTATTGTTATACCACCTTCAGGAGCAAAATCATCACAATTCATTTTGACAGCAACTATGGGAGCATTTCCGATCTTCTTTTTTATTACATCATAAATATCGAGGAGAAGTCTTACTCGGTTTTTAAGTGGTCCACCATATTTGTCTTCACGTTTATTTACTCTATCAGAAAGAAATTGACTGACAAGATAACCATGTGCTGCATGGATTTGTACACCATCGAAACCTGCTTGAATTGCTAAATCAGCTGCGTTTGCAAATCCTTCGATGATTTGTTGGATATCATCCAATGATGCTTCTCTTGCTTCCCAGTTTTCAGTTATGTACTGTGAAGCTGTTACTCTATCCACTTTCCCAGACATTCCAGCATGATTTATTTGAGCAATTATTGGAACGTCATGAGAATGAACAATTTTAACTAGTTCTTCCATTTTAGGCAAATGCCTCTCGTTTGTAAGTCCTGATTGGCCTGTGTGAGCTTTTCCACTCTCCAAAACGTATGAGTGTCCTTTAATTATGAAACCTAAACCACCTTTTGCTAATGCATCATAATATTCCAAAATAGGTGCTCTTAGTACCCCTTCCTCATCCGACCAGTAAGAAGTAGTTGCTGATCTTATCAACCGATTTTTCAATTCCAAATTTTTAATTTTAAATGAAGTGAAGATTTTTGACATAAACAAACCTCAATCTAGTAAGTTATTTATACTATAAAAAATTATGATATAGGTTTCATTGGGAAAGTAGATTATCTATTTGAGAATTTATTCTTCAATACAAATAGGGCAATCTTTACATTTTTCTTCCTTATTATCCCAACAATTTTTGCAAATTAGGAAATTACATTGACCACATCTAAAGAATTTACCATCCATTTCATCCTTAAGATCATTAAAAATTTCCTGAAACGATTTCTCAAGTTGTTCTATTTTCTCTTGTAATTTCTTCGAGACCTTGATTTCTTCATGACAACAATCACAGAAGAAGTTGAGAATCATTTCTCCATTCTTTATCATATAATTAAATCCGGATGGGAGTTTTGGATCGAATTTTTCTTGAGTCATATAATGTTACATCCTTTTAAGAAATTTCGCGGTATTTTCTATTTACGATTTAGCTAAATGTTACATAACAATGTTTAAAGTTTAATGCTTTAGTTTCTAAAACCAAGGGTCTTAATTAATGCCTTGTAATAAGTTTATTCACTTTCTCAAAAATGGAATTTACGAAAGATTTTTTGGTTAAAACTAGTCTTTGAACTTGAAATGTCTGATAAACTCCTAGATCTTATCTGGTCTCTTGATATTGAGAAGATGAATGATCATTTACCAACAGAAAGAAAATCTTTGAAAGAATTACTCACAGAGGAGAAACCACAAGTTCAAACTAAGAACAAAAGGTTTCACAGATTTAGGAAACAACATCTCGAGATAATTTGTCAGTTTTTCCCGGAAAATCAATGGTCAGAAGTTAAATTACCAATTATTTTATTACGACGAACAAGTCTTGGAAAGGGGATATATTCTGTATCTGGCGGGTTACGAGAATTATATATAATTCATAGGATTTCTGGAAGAACATCAGACAATTTTAATAAATTTAAATTAGAAGATCATCAACCCTATGTTTGGAAACCTGAAGTATTTACTGCTGTGAGGAAAATAGGATCCATTGTTGTCACAGGATATACTTGAATTTATTCTGGAATCGAATGTGAGTGATTGAGAAATGAATGAGAAGACACTGAATGAAGCAACTAAGTTACTACAGGAATTAATTCAAAATAAATGTGTTAATCCACCAGGAAATGAGATGAAGAGCATCATTACCATTGAGAAATATTTGAAATCAAAGGGTGTAAAATGCAAGATATATGAATCAGCTCCAAAAAGAGGAAACCTAATTGCTCGAATTAAGGGGACAGGCAAGGGGCCCACACTCATGTTTGGTCCTTCACACGTGGATGTAGTTCCTATTGATGATGAAGAGAAATGGACTCATCCTCCATTCTCAGGTAAACTCGAAGATGATTTTATCTGGGGTAGAGGCGCAATTGATATGTTATTTATCGTTGTTGCCCAAGTAGTTGTATTCGCTGAGTTGAATCAAGAGAAATTCAAACCTAAGGGTGATTTAGTTTTAGTTATTGTATCTGATGAAGAAATGGGTGGATCGTTTGGAACAGAATGGTTGTTGAAGCATCATCCAAAAGAAATGAAATGTGATTATGCTGTTTCAGAAATGGGTGGAGTTATCTTATCACCTGGAAAATTAGGATTCATGATTGGAGAGAAAGGAGCAACCTGGTTAAGATTAACTTTCAAAGGAACACCAGAACATGGTTCTGTTCCTTTTGGTAGTGATAACGCAATAGTAAAAGCAGCAGAAGCAACGAAAAAGCTATTTGAGTATAAACCACCAGCAACAACAAAATATCTAAAATCTATTGGTAAAGGTTTTGGTCAACAACCAATAGTGCGTTTAATGATGACAAATAAGCTATTGCTACCAATGATTTTGAAAAAAATGCTGAAGACGAATCCAGAGATGGCTAAATCACTAGCTAGTTTAACAAGAATGAGTATTTCTCCAAATATAATTAAAGGAGGAACAAAAACAAATACCATTCCGGCACAAGCAACTCTTGATGTAGATGTAAGAACTTTACCAGGCCAAGATTTGAGCTATATTACTCATCATATTAACAAAGCACTTGGCAAAAAATTAGCAGAGGAAGTAAAAATCGAAGTATTAACAGGTGAAGGAGTTGTATCATATGGAAATGAAAGCTCGTTCAAATCTGAATTTGTCACTAAAATAGAAAAGGCAATACAAAAAATAGACCCTCAAAATGAATTCATACCTTTGATTTATCCCGGAGCAACAGATTTACGTTTTCTTAGGAAACTTGGTGTTGAATGTTGTGGTTTTGCGTTAATGGATCCCAGAACAGAATTTGGAGAATTAATTAATCGTATTCATGGAAACGATGAACGCATTTCATTAATTACTCTTGATTATACGTTGGTTGCATATTATCATTTAGTAAAAGAAATTCTAGAATAAACAATTAGGTAACTACCTGTCCAGACTTTTCAAGTCTTTGAGAAATAAGATTAATTAAGGATGAATAGATTTCTTCTACTTCTTTTTCAGATAATCCTAGCCAATCAAAGATTAATTTATCAAATGCTCTTCTATCTGGAAGTTGAACTTCCTCAAAAATAGATCTGATATCACGCTTAAGGATTGATTGGAATTTCGTTAATAGTTCATTTTTTAATTTATTTGGTAGTTTTCTAGGGTCAATTATAGGGAGTATCACAAAACCATTTTTTGCATATTGTAGGGCACCTTTCCCTAAAGCAGTTCGGCCATATACTTCTAAGAAAGAATAAATTAAAGTTGTATTTAGTAAAGCAACAATGAGATTTTTTTCAGTTTTAAATTCTTCATGTAAAATTAACCCATAGAATGTTTGATCTTCAATCAAGTCATCTGAAGTATAGCAAAAGAAGAATCGACGATCAATAAATCGACTACAGAAAATATCAGCAGGTGGTATTCTGTTTATGGAAAACCAAGATGGTCTATTATTACGAAGTGATGGTACTTCTGGCCAAGGAATTTCTCCAATGGATTGTTGTTTCAATGTAGTGGTTTGCTGTTGACCCCACTTGATATAATCTATAGCTCCAGTTTTCTCTTTGTTGAGTAGCTCCTCCATTGTATAATTGCATGTGAATAACTTTGTTTCTAAATTGGAAGCTAAAATCTCTAGTCTATGTATTTCCTTTGGACTTTTCAGAACTGGAACTAAAAACTCATCACTAATTCCATATTCTTGAACCCTTTCACCATCCACCAAGAAGAATTCATTAATTCCAGTTTTAATGGGATAACGAATATGACCAATTTCTGATAATTCAATAAATTTCTCTCTCAGTGAATCCAAGATATTAGTAATAATACTGGGAGCACGGAAATAAAGAGAGCCCCATTTTTCTCCCTGGTATTCATTGTCTTTTATTCCTTGATCAAGTAATTCACTTTGTTTCTTTGATGTTATTTTTATTTGAGTATTTTCAAAAATCCCGGAACTCGTAGTTATATTTAATCGATGAATTAATTGAAGATCATTATAATTAGGGAACTTCAGCATGATGAATCGGACAAAGGAATCAGCAATTATTGTTATTGATTTGGGATTAACTAAGAAAGTAATAGCTGTATTAACTGCAGCTGAAAATGACTTGCTTCTTTGATTTGCATAGATTGCTTGTAATTGATAATTTTCCAACAGAAATTTCTGGAAGTTCATACCGAATTTAGCATCCAACCAAGAATTTGAGGTTACGAAACTAAGTATTCCTCCGTCTTTTAGAAGACTCAATCCTCTATAGAAGAAATAGATATAAAAATCACTTTTTCTTTCTCGAGGTAAATTAACCTCTGAAAGAAAATAACTTTCTAGTTTTGAGTAGATATGATCTTTGATATTTGAGGTATTATTGAGCTGATCTTTTATTTCCAATAGAAATTGCTCTTGTCGAATAAAAGGAGGATTTCCTATTATTACATCAAATTTCTCTTTCATGTTTGTATTTTCAAGAGAACTTAGAATCGCATTTTCTTGTAGTATATTTAATTCTATTGAAGTTGAATTAGTGTTTGTTAGAGCATACTGGAATAACATTAATCTCAACTGACAAATAGAGATAGCTTCTGGATCAGTATCTAATCCAAACAAATTGTTAGAGAGGATAGTTTGCATAGCTTTGTGCAATTGAAATTCTTCATCTAACAAATGATGAATTTTATTTTGAATTATTAACAAGAAATTTAGAAAACCTAATAGGAAAGCTCCTGATCCACAAGCAGGATCAAGTATTCGGATATTCGTAATTTGCTTTCTTAACAGATTCAAATCTTTCATGATGAAACCGGATTGTAAAGATTCTAAATTCTTCCAAAATAATGAGACAAGTTGAGCTTCAGGAATTCTAGTATTAGTTATTAGGTATTGAAGTAGAGCTTCTTTACACATGAAATTTACTTCATCATGTGAAGTGTAGAAAACACCTGTTTTCTGCTTTTCCTGACTCTGCAAGGTATTTTCAAAAAGTAATGAAAAAATGAATGGAGTTATCGATGAATCATTTTCATCTAACAACGATTCTTGCAGATTGTAGCGAAATTTTGAAATGAGATTTTGTGCAATAAAATCAGTAAATTGTGTTTTGATTATTTTATATAATTTAGAATCAGAAATATTGCTCAACATGTTTTGAATATCAAATTGATTTTCTTTAGCTTGATTTATGAATTCATTAATTAGCTGTTCCTTCACAACAAAATAATAAGCTTGATTAAGTTCTGTCTGAGATTCTTGAGATTCGGTTCCTAATTGATCAGCAATCTTATCAAAAATAAAGTAATATGTTTGCATGAATTGATTATAAATTGTATTTTTCTGATCCAAACTTCGATTCCTTCTTGGTTCAAATATCGATAATTTATAGTAATCTATTATTGTTTTGGTTATAATAACTTTGAAAAACAAAATACTGATAATATTACTATTCCTTTCATTTACTAGGAATTAATTGAAGGATGTTAATAAATTTGTACGTTGTTTGTGTTACAGTTTATGTGAAAGAAGAAAACAGAAATGAGTTCATAAAAGCAGTTCTTGAGAATGCAAAAAATACAAGAAAAGAATCTTTGAATTTTCGTTTTGATGTTTTGCAGTGTTTGGATGATCCTAATCAATTTTTCTTATATGAAGTTTACAAAGATGAAAGTGGTTTTGTATCTCATAAAGAAACTAATCATTACAAAATTTGGCGAGAAACTGTTGCTCCTATGATGGCTCAACCTCGAGAAGGAATAAAACACAAGAATATCTTTCCATTAGAGGAAGATGCCTTTATCTCGAGATAGTTTGCTTCTGGTTGTGGATTAATTGCTTGATGAATTAAAATTCGATTTTCTTAACACACCACAGATTGTCTTTGGTAAAGGACGTTTTCAAGAGGTAGGAGATCTACTGGCACAATATGGAAAGAGAATCCTAATTGTAGGAAGTAAAAGCGCTTTTTCGCAATTAAAGAAGCAATTTGAAACTATCATTAATAAAAAGAAAATGAGTTATGATATAGTATTCATCAAAGGCGAACCTGATATTCATCAAATTGATATTGGAGTAGAAGTTGGTATTAAAAAAAAATCAGAAGTAGTTCTAGGGATAGGCGGAGGAAGTGCAGTAGATGCTGGGAAGGCAGTTGCTGGTTTAATAACAAATGGTGGTTCAGCTAAAGATTATATGGAAGTCATAGGGATAGGAAGTGAAATCACAAAACAATCACTCCCATATATAGCTATCCCAACAACCTCTGGAACTGGAAGCGAAGTTACCAAAAATGCAGTTGTACTATCAAAAGAAGATGGATTGAAAACAAGCATTCGTAGTCCTCTATTAATTCCTAAAATTGCACTAATTGATCCTGAATTAATGGTAAATGTCTCACCAGAAGTTACAGCTTATTGTGGATTAGATGCTTTGACTCAACTATTGGAGTCTTATACATCTATCAAATCCCAACCCATAACTGATTCTTTAGCAATCCTTGGTATCAGAAGGATAACTAAATCTTTGATCCATGTCTTTGAAAACGGGCAGGATGTTTCTTCTCGAGAGGATCTTGCTTTTGCTGCTTTACTTAGTGGAATTTGCTTAGCTAATGCTGGACTTGGTGCAGTTCATGGATTTGCTTCTCCAATAGGAGGGATGCTTGGGATTCCACATGGTGTTGTGTGCGGAGCATTACTCTCACCAGTTATTGAAGAGAATATACAACAAATGATAGCTGAAATTCCATTCAATGAAACACTCGCTAAATATGCAACACTTGGCGAATTATTAGTCGATCTCGTTTTTGATGATATTAGAGAAGCAGCAGATCGTGTAATCGAATATACAGAACAAATCTCAAGATTACTGAAAATACCTAAATTATCAAAATATGGTCTCTCAGAAAAGTACTTTGAAAAAATAATCGAGAAAGCAAAGAAATCTTCGAGTATGAGATACAATCCGGTAAAGCTCTCTGATGAAGCACTTTACAGAATTTTGCTGAAATCTGTGTAATTTTTTCCTATAGAGCTACCTTTTAATTACTACTTGAGAAATTCTTTTAACTAACCTAACGTTAGAAAAACTAGTTTTGGCATTATACTAGTTTTATATTCCCAGGAGATTAGTCGATGTATACCCATAAATCGGGCGAGTTCCCGAAACGCATACGTGCATCTGCAAATGATAATCTAAATTACTTGCTACGTAGTGGAACTGATCAGCAAATCAATTTCATTTTTCACTTAAACGAGTATATTGATTCTGAGCGAATGAAAAAAACCGTTCGATTAACAATGGATGCAGAACCTGTTCTTGGTTGCAAGTATGTTATAAATCGCAAGAGAACATATTGGGAGAGAAGGGATGACCTCGACGAACTCAATTATTTCACATTAATTAATTCAGATAATCCTGAAGCTGATATAAGAAAAATTGTTCTATATCAAATAGATCCCAGTATTGAATCCGTAATACAAATAAAAATAATACGAACAAAAACAAACGACATTCTTTTCATCAAATCAGATCACAGCATAATGGATGGTGGGGGATTCTACGACTTTTTAACTCTTTTATGCGATACATACAACAAACTGACTGAGGATCCTGGATATCAAGTTGAACCTAATGTTCTAGCTACTAGAGAATTGAACCAGGTTTTCAAGCATTTTAGATTCAGAAAGAAAATGAGATCTTTACTTCGAGATAAAGGATATATACCAACTTGGTCTTTCCCAGCAATTGGAACTGGTAGGACAAAGAAGACTTTTACTTTAAGAAAAATCGAACCAGAACGATTTGATAGAATAAAGACTTACGGTAAGGAAAGACAAGCAACATTAAATGATATGTTTCTCACAGCTGTTTTCAGATCCTTATTTGAATTGAAGAAACCAGTAGAAAACAAACCTATGACAATTGCTGTACCCACAGACCTTCGAGTTCTCATGCCAACAAAGAAAGCAGAAACAATTGCTAATTTGGTTTCAGCAACTTTTGTTTCTCTTAAATACAATCCAGATGCAACTTTTGATGAGATGTTAAAAGATATTAACAAACAAATGACCAAGAAAAAGGATATTCACTTAGGCATGGGTCAAACATACATGATAAATAATCTTTTCAAATTACGATATGCTTGGGTCAGATGGATAGCAAACAAAATCTATGATGGAATATACAGACGAGGAAAAATGCATCCTATTATTACTAATGTAGGAAGAGTAGATGCTCAGAGAAGACATTTTGGAGATGTTGATGTTGTGGATGGTTATATCATTACACCAATTAATTGGGCTCCTTCATTTAGTATGGGAATAAGCTCCTTTAACAAGAGAATCTCTTTCAGCGTTGCATTTTGTGAAGATTCGTATGATAAAAGAACGATTGAACAGTTTCTAGATTTAATTTTTGAAGAATTACCTCAATAAAGAGAATTAGAAAAAAAATACTACACTTAGAATACATTTTTTTGTATTTTTAACAACACCATTGTTTTATAGGGGTAATATGATTAGTTCTACCAGATAGTTATCCAATTGCAGGTGAACAAGATGGATAATTTAGAATGGAGAAAAAAGACGCTAAAAATCTGGCAACCACCGGATGATTGGCAAAAAATTACTACAATTGAGGCTCATTCCGCAGGTGAACCGTTACGAATTCTGATTGATGGGTTCCCAGAAACAAAAGGAACTACTATTCTTGAACGACGACGCTATGTGAAAGAAAACTTTGACTTCCTTCGAACAGCTTTAATGTGGGAACCAAGAGGGCATGCAGACATGTATGGTTGTATAATAACTCCGCCTGAGAATCCAGACTCCGATTTTGGTGTTTTATTCCTTCATAATGAAGGATATAGTACTATGTGTGGACATGGGATAATTGCTGTGACAACCGTTGCTCTCGAAACAGATTTGTTACCAAATAATCATCCTGAAAAAATGGTCAAAATAGATACCCCAGCAGGATTGGTAACTGCATTTGCGAAAATAAATGGAAAACAGGTAGAGAGTGTTCATTTTCTGAATGTTCCTTCATTTGTTTTTGCGAAAGATCAAAAAGTAGATGTTCCAGGATTAGGAGAAGTTACTTTTGATATTGCTTTTGGTGGAGCATTCTATGCTTTTGTTCAAGCTGATGATGTAAATGTAGGTTTAACCTCAGCTAGTTTTCGGGAACTTATAGACAAAGGCATGGCAATCAAACAAGCTGTTATGAAGAATTTTGACATTGTTCATCCATTCAGAAGTGATTTGAATTTCCTTTACGGAACGATTTTCATAGGTTCACCTCGAGAAGAAGGATCAGATAGCAGGAATGTCTGCATCTTCGCAGAAGGGGAAGTTGATAGATGCCCGACTGGAACTGGTGTGAGTGCTCGAATGGCGTTACATTACTCGAGAGGAGAAATCGGATTGAATGAACCGATGGTAATTGAGAGCATTATTGGAAGCAAATATACGGGAAGTGTCGTCGAAGCAGTGAAATATGGTCCATATAATGCAGTAATACCTCGAGTAGAGGGATCAGCTCATATCACAGGAAAAAATGAATTCTGGATAGATCCAAAAGATCCTCTAAAACGAGGATTCATACTTCGATGAGAGGATGAAAAATGGTCCAAAATGAAATTCGATTTCTAACTGCTGCAGATGTAAAAAAAGCTTTACCGATGAGTCAAGCCATTGAAGTTATAAAACAAGCTTTTGTTTTTCTTTCTGATAAGAAGGCAGTAATTCCTCAAAGAATTCATCTAGGAATTCCAGAATTCAAAGGTGATGTATTAGTTATGCCAATTTATTTACCAGATGTGGAGAGAATTGGTTTAAAAGTAATCAATTTATTTGATGACAATCCGAAAAAGGATCTTCCTCTTATTCATGCTTTAGTCACAGTTTTTGATGCAACTAATGGTCAGCCCATAGCAATAATGGATGGGAGTTATCTAACAGCTCTTCGAACGGGAGCCGGATCAGGAGTAGCAACTAGCTTATTATCTCGAGAGGATTCTCAAGTAGCAGCAATATTTGGAGCTGGAGAACAAGGTCGAACCCAACTAGAAGCTATTTGCACAGTAAGAGCTATTAAGAAAGCTTTGATTTTTGATAAGAATGTTGTAAAAGCAGAATTGTTTGCTAAAGAAATGAGTAATTATCTTTCAATTCCAATTGATGTCGCTTCATCAAAATCAGATTTGAAAGAAGCAGATATTATTTGTACAGCTACAAATTCAGCAGAACCAGTATTTTCAGATAGCGATTTGAAACCAGGTGTTCATATAAATGCAATAGGATCTTACAAATCACATAAGCGAGAAGTTCCCTCAGAAACGATACAGAAAGCAAAGGTTATTGTTGATCACAGAGAATCCTGCATGACTGAAGCCGGTGATATTCTTATACCATTGAAAGAGGGTATCATAACTGAAAATCATGTTTTAGGAGAAATTGGGGAAATCATTACTAAGAAAAAGCAAATAAGAAAAACTGATCAAGAAATAACTTTTTTCAAATCAGTAGGAAACGCGATTCAGGATTTAACAGCAGCAAATGAAGTAATTAAAGCAGCAAAAAATCTTAACATAGGTCAAATTTTAAGATTGGAATGATTTTACTCAAGCTTGGTTCTTTTTCGAATGAAGTAATAGGAACCTCCAATTAAAGCAATAATTGATAGAATGATCGGAACATTCAAACCAATTGCCACAGAAGGAGTATATGGGATATCGAATCCTGCGAGTCGCATGTGTTCAATCGCATGTTCTAGACTGTATTCAAAATGTTCTAACGAATGATTGAAAACTATAGCAGTTGAAGGACAAGGAGTCACTCCTGGTTTACCTATTCCATCTAAGATTTCATCGACAATAACTTCTCTTGGTATTGCATGACTCATTGCATGCCTTACGTGTTGAGCAGATTCTAGACCCGTAATTGGGCAAGATTCTCCCGTTCCGAAGAATGGATTCATATTATTAAGAGCCATTTCATGATTACCTGCTTCATCAATCAATGAATAAGCTGCAGATGTTGGAATTTCACTGATATAAGGCATAAATTGACTATCAACCATGTCGAGGTCACCTGCAGCTAATGCTAATAGAGCACCCTCTCTGTTGGAGTAGAATTCGAAATATATATCCTCGAAATAAGGAGTAATTCCAGACCAGTCATCATAAAACTCGTTTCTTTTCAGTTGAATAATTCCAGTCGTTGCGTCATAATCCTCTAAGAAGTAAGGACCTGCTCCGAAAATTTTCTGGGAATCTAAAGTATCATTAAGAGCCCAAATTGAAGCTTGTGAAGAATGATTTTCAGGTAAAATTGGTTCCCAAACATGCTTGGGAATTATATCGATAGCTAGATTGTTTTCTTGAAAAGCAAAGGTCTGATTGAATGTTATGTCTAGTTCAAATTCACTAATAATATTCACAGATTCATTTGTAATAAAAGGTAAACAATAATGAGTGCTAGGTAAGTAATTTGGATAAATCAATAATTCGTAGGTATATTTTATATCTGAAGCATTGAGAACATGTCCGTCAGCCCAAACAGCATCAGGATTAAGCTGGATATTATAGGTTAAACCATCTACGGAGCTAAAAGAGGAAGCAATGTGAGGGGCATATCCTCTACTGTAGAGAGGAGAGGAACTACGTTCAACTAAGCTACCATAAATCTGTGAGAGCCATTGAGCATCAAAAACTGAATCATATAGTAAAATATGGAAATCCTCGAAATCTGCTGGAGTTGCATATTGAAATTCTATTTGCCCTGGTATAGTCCAATTTTCCATGGATTGGTAAACCTCAGACCATAATACTCCATCCCAACCACTGAAAGCAGAATCATGGGCATAAAGAGCTTCTGGATACTTAATCGTACAAGTTGGTTGGTCTTTGTAGAGGAGTTGTTGCATTTTATCTCCCCAAAACAACCGATCCTCAATTGACAATGAAGTTAAATAATTATTATAAGCTAAATCATATTCCCAAGAATCGTACTGATAGAAATTATCACCATTTGGTACAATATAATCTGATGAAAAAATTTCAGCTTCTGACCAATCCATATCACCACCCCATCCAACAAATAAAATATCAAATCCACCTTCACTGTATTGAGGTATAGGAAATGGTCCAGGGTATCCCCACGTTCTGAGAGATATTTGTGCCCATCCCGTATGATCAAAAATTTCTATTCCTATCCCTATCTTTGGTAATTGTTCCACCATAAGAGTTGCCCATTGATTTCTCGCAGGACAAGTATTTGGTGCTAATACACTAACATAAAATACTGGTTCTATTTCTTCTTCTGCATTAACATAACCTGTATTAAAAATTGGTAAAATTCCTAAGCAGAATCCTATTATTAGAAGACTCTTTATTTCTTTTCTAATCCTCAGCTTTGACTCCTCCTCATCTTTTATTCTTAGTTTTCTTAAGTATAAAAAAGATACATCCAATAAGGGAGACTAGTTCCAAAATAACAACAAATTCAAAACTAAATTCTTCACTGTGAGTAGCAAATCCAGCAAGCTCCATTTCATTTCTTGCTGTTTCAATTGAATAATTATATGGTTCTAGTATTTCATCAAAACCAACAGCACTTTCAGATACAGGAGTAACTCCTGGAACTGCATTAAAATCAAGAATTTCATTCACTATTGTTACTCTAGGAATCAAGTAACTAATAGCTTTTCGAATGTGTTTTGCTGATAATCGTCCAGCTATTGGACATAAGTCTCCAGTTCCGAGATATGGATGCTCGTTATTAATAGCAAATTCTCTTGTTTGGGTTGTTTTAACATATTCATAAGTAGTATTTACTATCTCAGTTAAATCAAAATCCCAGTAATAATAGGCTCCCACCATATCATTCTTCTTATTAGCTAGATCACTTAAAGCATTATTTAATTTCTCATAATATCTAAAATACACATCTTCGAAATATGGATCATTAGCAGAACTTAGATTACAGTAATAGGGATTTTTCTTCAAATGAATTATATTGTCTGTTTCATTATAAGAATGGAATTTGTATGGACCTGTACCTATCAATTTTTCCGGATGAGTAATTGTCCAGTTTTCAGCTGTTTCTATGTGATCTACTGGATCTATATTCTCCCAGATATGTTTAGGCATGAGTTCTAGTTCAAGTAATTCTTCATTACATAATGACTTGAAAAGAAATTCAAACTCTAAAGTATGATTATCAATTTTACTCACTGATTCATTATTCCAAGGATACGCACAATAAGTAGTTCTTGGAAAAGCTGGATCTAACTTAAGATTATAACTAAAAACAACATCATCAGCAGTTAATGGTGTTCCATCCGCCCATTTCGCATCCGGATCAAGTGAAACTTGCCATAGTAATCCATCTACGCTACTATATGATGTAACTAATCGTGGTTCAAGAATATGCGTTTCTGCTTGTCTTTTTAAAAGACCAGTATAGATTTGTTTTAACCATCTTTCATCATTAGTTGATAGATAATCATATACGTGGAATTTCTCGAAATCATCATAGTAATTAGCTACTGTTATGTTGTTTTGTCCTTGAATTGACCAATTCTCCATGGTTTGCTTGTTTTGTACCCATAAAGCACCATCCCAACCCTGAAATCCTTCACGATAATAATACAGTAATCTTGGATAAAAAATCGTTATTGCTGGCAAGTCTTCATAGAGGATTTTCTGCATTTCTTTCATTATTGGTATTCTATCTTGAAAAGATATCGTGTTGGTAAAATTAATTATTAATTCATCCATCACAGGATTAGAATACTGATAGAAATTTTCACCACTAGGAACAGTAGAAGGTGTATCAAATCTGCCTTGAAAATTTGGATCTATACCCAAGTCCCAACCGATATCTAAGATATCAAAACCACCGTTTTCGTATGATGGAATTGGGTATGGACCTGTATGCCCATAAGTTCTTTTGGCTATCTCAGCCCAGCTTGTTAAGTCAAATTCATCTATACCAATGCCAATTTTTGGGAGTTGTTCTACCATGAGTGTTACCCATTGGTTTCCTACTGTCACATATGGAGCTAACATACTTATGCTGAAGAATGGTGGTGGATTTGCTGGGTTAGTTTTCGAGACAGGGATTAATGGTAAAAAAGTAATATAAATTAGTAAAATTATAGTTATTATTTTAATCTTTATATTTTTCATTTCTCAATCGCCCCTTTTTCTCTTAGAACCTCCTTTGTATAATGAATAATTGACTATTGCCACATTCCTCTAATATTATGTTATACTTGTTTCCCAGTAAATCCCTCTTAATATGGAGGATCCCTTGTTGGCTACGAAATGGGTTTGCGTTTTTCTTCTCTTTTACCATCGCCTTCTCCGCAGACGGAACTTCTTTTACGTTCAGGTGTAAATGCTTGAGAATTATATGAGCGCAATTAGGTATTTCCTCTAGAAAATTAGTGCATAGACTAACTATTATCCTCGATACAACTAACTTCCCTTTCAAGGTAGTTACCTTCTTACCTCTAGGACTCGTTGCACGATTCCTGAACAATGATCATAAATACTTTGGTTTTTAGTAAATAAAAGATTATTGAGGAAGAAGAAAATACACTTTTGAATTAATTTTTCACTGCTTTTTGTATTTTTTCTTTGTAAGGTAATAGTCCTTCTGGAAGTTTCTCAAGAATTTCTGAAGTTTCCTTCCAAAGAATTTCTTCCATTGGATTATTTCCCAAGTGTATTTCTTCAAGTTTTGAGCAGTTTCGTAATGGCGATAGATCTATTTTTTCTATTTCATTGTTTGTTAACCAGATATCAATTAAAGACTGAGAATCTCGAAAAGGAGAGAGATCTACCTCTGTCAATTTGTTACTATCAAGGTAGAAATATTCCAGTTTCTTTAATTTCTCAACTGGTGTTAGGCCCACATATCGCAATTGATTCCCGCTTAGTGAGAGCCAAACTATATTTGTACATTTCTCAAGAGGTTTGAGATCTATTTGTACTAATTTGTTTTCAGCAAGCCATAATTCATCGAGACAAGAGCATTTACTCAAGGGAGATAAATCGATATGGGTTAATTGTATATTTTCTAAATAGAGCTTTTCCAGATTTGTATTATTCCTAAAAGATTCAAGATCTATGTGTTGTTGTCTATTTCCTGAAAGTGAAAACCAATAGAGTTCACGACATTTTTTTAGTGGGGTAAGACTTGTTGTTGCTAATTGATTGTATTCAAGATTCAGTTTTTTCAGTTTTGTGCAGCTTCTTAGAGGAGATAAATCTATTCTGATTAATTCATTAAAATCTACATGGAGTTCTTCAAGATACTCTAAACTACTGAGTGGAGATAAATCTACAGTTTTTAGTTTATTATTGTCAATGTATAATTCTTCTAGTTTCTTACATAGTCTTAACGGATAAAGATCTATTTCTCAGAAATGGTTTGTAGATAAATATAAGCTCTTTAAATTCTTGAATTTGTTAAATTGAGAAAGGTCTATTGATTGAAGTTCTCGATAACTAAGTTGTATTTCTTTTACGTCTCGTTCTATTTCCTTCTCGAATATCTCTCCGTTTGTTTTAACAGCTTTAACAGTTATAACCATGGAATCATCTATTTAATCTAATATTGTTTAATTAGTTAATTAAAAGGAAAAATCTTTCTCTTGGAATCAGTCTGTACTCTCTAAAACACTTTTTATCATGAAATCATAATTCTTTTTCCATTTATGGTTCTCAGCATCAAATGTTTGATCCCATAATTTGTATCTTTGAGAGAATCTATAATCTAACAAGAATAATTTATGATCATGGCTAATCTCCCAAATAAAATCAAGTAATTCACTAACATGTTTAGGTGGAGCTCTTACATACCAATAGAAGCCATCATTTGTAATAAAATATGAACATTGAAATGGAAATACAGAGTTTCTTTGTATATTAGATTGGTTTTCTTCTTTACTGCTTTTCATAAGGTAATTTCGAAGTTTTAAGGGAATTTCATCTCTGCAAAATCCCTGAATTAATATTGTCTAATACAAATCAAAATCAGCCCAATTCAGAAAGACACGATAATCGGAAATTGCATTTTCTTTAAGAAACCTTAATCGTCTACTTACTTTCTGTGCTACACCAGATTTCTTACTGAGTTTTAGACTCCTAATCACGTCGATATTTTTTCTTCTTAAATCGCTTGGAAATTCTGAAAAAAAAAGAATGTATTATAGATCATCTAATCCATAAGCACTCTCAATAATTTCAATTAGTCTCCCAACGAAGCGAACTGCTGGAGCACCATCAATAACTGAATGATCAATCATCAATGACAAAAAGAGAAATTCTCTAATTACAATCTTTTTGTTAACAACACATGGTTTCTCTTTAATACTACCAATTGTAAAAACAGGCGAATGTGAAGTAGGATGTATAGCCCAACCTGATATGCGTTTCCCGGCCGTACCAATAGACGTAACTAAAATTGTTCCGGCATATTTTTTTCTAAAGAAAGGATTCTTTTCAAACCTCTTCCAAAAGAAAATTCTTCTCAAGAATTTTGGTAGCTTATTCAAAAGAATTGCATTCTTATTACTATCAATATTTTCATAATCCTCTTCACTTATTACTTGAGCTGCTCGTATTTCATCATGAATTTCTCTGAAGCCTTTTTCATTCGTTTTTCGAATGACAAAAATCAAAGGCATGATTTTATCTCCTTCGACTGTTTTCTCAACCATTACTGAAATATCAATATCATCAAATATAATCAGCTTCTGTCCTTTCTTCTTCGCATGAGCTTTTTTGTTTTCACTAACAGCTTGTGAAACACATTTAACTATCCATCCTGTGAAGGATAATTTCTCACCTGTTTTCTTCTCATGTTTTTTGAGAAGAGCCAGTGCTTTTGTTACATCGATTTCTACTAAGCCATCCATTTGTGTGTAATACAGACCTCGCTCTACATTTTCTATCAATATTTTACGTAATTTTGGAATTTTTTCTTCAGTATATGTGCCTGATTTTTTCAATTCTTTAACTCCTAATTTCATTTATTCTGATATAGTAAACAATAGTTATGATCATATCCGTAACCAAATGTTCCCTCGATTCGCCAAGGTTCTGATCGTCCATCTACAGTTTTGCTTTCTCGGGAATCCCAAATGATTATTATTTCACCCAAAAAATGCAATACTTTTGATAGGGATTTCCCAACATCCCATGCGAGAGTCGTCACTTCTCCACGTTCATTTTTCAAATTGGCAACATCGACAGCAATTATGGAATTTGGTTTCATTACTTCTTTCAGTTGAGAGAAAATTGTTTGAAAATCCTTCAAGTATTGTTGATAACTCCCTTCTTCTTGATAAGCTGTGAAAGGATTTTCCGGATCATCTTTCATCATAAAAGGAGGAGAACCAAAACAAAAATCACATTTTGGAATGTTATACTCTAGTAATTTCAAAGCATCCCCATGAATAATATTTTCTTTGTTTTCCAATCGATCTTTTATGTATTGATATCTCTTCTCAACTATTTCAACTCCAAAAGGAATACGACCCATTTTCTCAGCGACAAATAGTGTTGTACCTAATCCAGCAAAAATGTCAAGAACTTTATCACCTTTCTTTGTATATTTCTTGAGGAAATATTCAACATAAGCTTCTGGAAATCTATTATCATCTTTTTGGAACTTAGAAGGTAATTCCGCTTTGAAATACTTTGGTAAAAAGACATAGCTTTTCATTCTACTAATAAGAGAAATTATTCAGTTAAATTAATTCTGCAAAAAAAAGGATGGAAAGAAATAGTTTCTTTTCCAACAATAAATAAAGATTATTACTTTCCAAGATTTCGCGTAAACTCCAAAGTAGGTTGCTCAGCGTTAGGATGAACATCGTCATACCAATACATTTCATCACAGAATTTTTCATGATGCAAAGTTTGTGTTCGTCTCATCATCCAGAATTTACCAGGATGACCACCTTGAACATCACCTCGATAACAAGAAGCAATATATGCATGATCTGGATCGTTGAAATCTTTCAAAGCTTCATGAATCACACATTTATCAAATCTGAAAAGTACTTTGTAATCATCAAAAAAGCACGAAGTAAAATCACCTAATCCAGTCTCAGTCCAGCCTTTGATAGCTTTTTCACCAGATTCTCTCTGAGTTTTTCGTTTGTAGTCGGCATTCTTAACTTCATCATCAACGATTAGCTTCAAAATGTCTTTGTACAATTTAATGCCTTTCTCATCACCCAAAACATCAACTAAGGATTTGACTCGGTAATATGACAATCGAATGTAGGATTTCGTATAGTTCAAATTGTAAATATCAACTTTACCATCTTTGATTGGAGTAGTCTCCGACAAATCCCAGTATTTAGTAACAAGAAGTGTGATAAGCTTTCTCAGTTCCTCATGTTTTTTCAAAACAGTCAAATCTTTACTTGCTTCTTCAATGTTTAAAAATGGTAAATTAACCTCTATATCTCCCACATCATCAGCTATACGCTTCATCAATGCTTGAATATATTTAGATTCAATATCTGGATGGAGTTCAGTAGCATGTTTGATAAAAGGTTCAGTTACTTGAAGAACCCTCCCAAGCATATGTGTTGGATCAACATTGATTTTTGCTTTTGCATTGTAACATTTATGATTTTCAACTTTCATAAGTATCTAGCACATTTTTTCCTAAAAAGGGTAAGCAAAAATCTTGGAAAAATGAATTCTGTCGATTGTAATTTGGAGA
>JABLTI010000017.1 GCA_013166835.1 Promethearchaeati archaeon
TTCTTTGGTGCAGCTGAAATTACTCTGAATGACGCATGCTTCAATTTATTTAATTTGTTTATATTTATAACAAAAGCAGTCATTTGCTCAGTTGTTCTAGAGAAAGCTAAAGGTCCAGCATCAAGAACCCGTAATCCATCAATTTTACAAATAATTTCTTGTATTTCGTTTTTTGCTTCTTGACTATTTGATGTGAGGAAAACATCAACATCTAATGGATGATTTAGTCTATTGAGTTTCGCTGCTGATATGGTTTTGAAAGCTCCAACTACAGCTACTCCTTCTGGAACTGTTGCTTGTATATACTCACTTACTGAGGGATAATCGAATTGATCCATACACATGTCCTCAGAACAATAAGCTAACCCAGCTTCAAAAGTTAAAGGAACAATAACATCAATAATTATCGCATCTGTTTTGATATCAGAACCTAGATCTTCTAATGTGCTACAAGTATATTCAGGTGGAACTACAAAGAACAAAATATCACATTGTTTTACTACTTCTTTATTTTCATCACCATAAAGACTACTCACTGAAAGTTTTGCATTCAATTCTTCAGCAATTTTCTTTGCTTTTTCTGATGATCTTGAACCAATCATTACTTTGTTTCCGGCTTGTGCTAATCTTAAAGCAATTCCTTTACTTTGCTTACCGGTTCCAGGAATCATACCAATTTTCTTCTTAGTCATTTCACTTCACACACTCTGGTTCAAATAACGATTATTAATATAGTTAATCACAAGTTAGTTGTTATAAAAATTCCCCAGAATGTTAATCTCAAGATTTATAAATTAACATAGAAATCGAATGTACTGCTGTTTGTTAGAAAGACAAACAAAAGCAGCTTTGCTGGAGTATGAAATACATGTCACAGACTGCATCTTCGTTCGAGAATTATAAAATTAAACAAAGTATTGAACGACTTGAAAGAAAGAGATCATTTAACGGTGCAACCTGTTTAGTTTCTCTTTACATGCCTAATGGCATATCAATTCCTGATGTTACTCAACAACTAGTTGATGAAAGAGGTACAGCTGCGAACATTAAAAGTAAACAAACAGGAAAAGCAGTCATAGCTGCCCTTTCAAGCATTCTCACCCGGTTAAAACAAGTAAGGCAATTACCGGATAACGGTTTAGTTATTTTCTGCGGTATGACTCAATCAGGTAAAGTAGAATATTTTCCTGTGACACCAGTCCAACCTCTCAGCAGAAAAATGTATGTTTGTGATTCCAGATTTCACACAGAGCATTTACGAGACCAGCTTGAAGTAAAAGAACAGTTTGGATTAATGGTTGTTGATCGAGAATCAGCTGCTTATGCTTTACTTCGTGGAAACCATATGACTTTCCTCCGGAATCTTCATTCATTTGTTCCTGGAAAACATGGTAAGGGTGGTCAATCACAGAGACGTATTCAAAGAGGGACTGAAATCTTAGCTAAAGATCATTTGAGAAGAGCTGGAGAAGCAGCAAGCGAACTCTTTCTGGAAGTTCCAGATCTCAAAGGAATAGTTGTTGGTGGCCCGTCTCTTGCTAAAGATAATTTTGTTAGAGGTGATTTCATTGATTTTCGTCTTAGAGACAAAATAATGGGTACTGTTGATACTGGATACACTGGAGAACAAGGCATACGAGAATTAATGGAAAAATCAACTGAAATTTTGAAGGATGTTCGATATTTAGAAGAAAAGAAACTAGTTCAAATATTTTTGAGTGAGCTTGGAAAAGACACTGGTTTAGTTGCTTATGGTCAAAAAGAAGTGCTAAAGGCAATGGAATTAGGTGCTGTAAAAACCTTGCTCATAAGCGAAGAACTAGATGTGATTCAAACTAAAATAGCCTGTCCTCAATGTAAATATGAAAAGCAAGAAGCTGTAAAAGCTCGTGAATTTGTTGAATTCGAGGATGAAATCATTAAAAGTAACTGTCCTGAATGTGGAAGTTCTAAATTATCAATCGAAGATACTCAGGATTTCGTTGAAGAACTTGGAAAACAATCTACCGAAACAGGGGCATTGATAGAAATCATCAGTATAGATACAGAAGAAGGTGTGATTTTATTCAAATCATTTGGTGGTCTTGTAGCAATACTACGTTATCCTATACGTGAAATGTAGAAAAAAAGTAGAAAAAGATAATTTAGTATCTCCTTCTTTGTTTCTTTTTAAAAGGGGGTCTATAATCCTCTGGTGGTTTTGGAAAATTATTTGGGATTTTCTCACTTGGTGGAATATCAGAGTCCTCCTCTAATTTAGTCAATTCTCCGTATTTTCCTATATTCAAGCGTAGCTCATTACGAACTACTTTGATAAATCCATTACTTACTTCTCCGATATCTCCATTGTCGAGTAATTCTATATTTTGATCCCATAATGAAAGATAAATTCTCCCGGTACTATCTCCCACTTCTACTTCTGATAAATTAAGTTCTTTTCCTTCCCTAGACTGTATTTCACGAATCTCTCCTTTTGTTATTACACGAAATCGAACATCAACATTTCTCATATCAGCTTTTAAATCAACAATTTTCATTTTCATCACTTTTAAAATAATATGTCACAGATTTCCAGTCATTCATTAATATAACTAGTGGTTCCACGTTTAATTATTGCTCAAGTAATGAAACTCTTGTTATTGAGGCAAAAAAAATCTTCTACATATAGGGGGGTATCTTTGACATTTCGTAAATCAAAAAGAAATGAATAACTATATTAAGAATTTTTCATAACAGTTTTTCGCTGTTTTATAGAGGATTAACAATGAACCAATCTGACTCAAAATCTACTTTGGATGATTGTGAGTGGGCTAAAGAAATAAAACGCTGGAAAGTAGTGCCCCGTCCTTATCCCTTTAAAGAGTCAGTAGTTTTCTTAAAAAACTGGGTATTAGGACCATCTAAAAAATATAAAGGATCGGCAGAATTCATTCCTAAATCTAGTACAATTAATGATATTACACCATCCATTAAACTCGGATTCATTGGCGATATAATGAGAATGGCTAACCATCAACTTGTTATTGATAGTTCGATAAAAGATTTTTTCAAAGATATTGATTATCTAATCGGCAATTTTGAAGGAATTATTACTACAAAATATAAGAGAGGAGCAGTTGGATCACAAATATTTGCTGAAAGTGATCTTGAAGCAATTAAACAACTCTTCCCACCAGAAAAAATTCTCTTAAGTTATTCTAATAATCATGCAGGGGATTTTGGTTGGGAAGAATTTCAAAAAAGCTATAAAATAGTGAAAGATCATGGTTTTATGGTCATTGGTAGAAGAGATGAACCTTCCATCCTTCTTGACAAGAAAGTAAATGTGGCAGGTGCTTCATTTCTTAGTGATCAAAGATGCTCGTTCATTTCTAATAAAGAAGAAATTTCTAGTTATTATAACAAAGATGCGAAATTCAACATATTATATCCACACTGGGGTTTTGAATTACAATTCTATCCTTGGCCAACTCAAGTTGAATTAGCTAAGAAATTACTAGAAACTTGGGACTTGATTTTAGGTCATCATACCCATACTCCACAGCCAATATCATTATATCCTACAACAAAAGGAAACAAAGCTGTCGCATATTCTCTAGGTAATTTCTGTTATGGACTTAAATGGAAGAAGTATCATCATAATGGATTAATTGTAAAAACAGAAATAGGTCCAAATAAGAAACAAGTTTGGCAAACTGGACAATTAGCTTGGGAGTTTATCCAAGTATTTTTCGAAAAACGAAAACAAGCTAGAGTATCAATTATAGACCATTATATGCATTTTAAGCATTTAAAATAAAAATAGAATTTTAATGTTTTTTTATTTTCCATCTGTTTTTGCAGAACCTTTAGCAATAACATCGTGTTTGTGAATGCTCTCGAGACTCTTTGCACTGGCAGTTAACTCCAGTTTCAAATTGCTAAATTCTTGTAGAGCTTTTGCTAAGATGCTACGACAAACATCTTCAACAAACATGGGATTGTCATGCATACAATCAATTACGCATTGCTCATCTTCTGTTTTAAGTATGGAATATGTTTCTGCAGGAAATGATTTTCTTAGTACCTTTACCATTGATTCAAACGAAGGTAATTGATTTACTTCCCCTAAGACGCTTAATTTGCCAAGGGCTCGTTGAACATGTGTTCTATTCTCGGGATTGTTTTCCAATGCATGTGGGCAAACTGTGTTGCCGATATATTCAACTGATATACTTATTTTATCTTCCTCACCTTCTTCTAACCAAGTTCCCACAGTAACATTGGTTACCTCAAAGGTTTTTTTCTTACTTTTAGGTGTTTCAGTTTCATAAAAGAAATCAAAATTGAGTGAGAGATGTGCTTTTGTGTATGGGTGTTTTTCTTTCAATTTCCTTAAAACTTGTAAAGACAATTCCTCAACAGAATGGTGAGCATTCCTTTCGTCGTTTATGATTTCTACAACGGATTCACTTATACGTGACATATGTGCTCCTTTCATGTTTGCCGGAAGATTTATTGTAGCTTCAATTATAGGTGCTAGATGAAATGTTCTGCCATTTCTTGTTATTATTAATAAAGTCTTGAAATTAGTTATACCAACATAATCAAGTGAAATTTCATCTTTTGGTCGTTCGTTTTGTGTTTCTTTTTGCTTCTTCAAACTAATTCACTCATGTAACTATAATTATGATTACTATATTCGATGTCTAGATTTAAGAATTAAAACTCTTTCTTTTGATTTTCAGATTAACCATTAGAAATTCTCACGGATTTGGTTAATTTATGTAAAATAGGAAAAGCTTTTCATTTAGATAATTGCTGATAATAGTATTTGCCAGTTAATTTGGAGATGACTATGACTATAACAACAGTTCTCTTTGATATGGACTCAACGTTAAATTCAATCGATGAAATTGAATTCAGTCATAAATACTTCAAGATGCTGCACGAACGTTTTTTTTCCGAATTTGAGTTACAATTTTTTTACGAATCATTGACAAACATTACAAAAAATGTTATGCTTAGTAAATCACCACGGGAATTAGCAATTAAAACCTTCATGAAGGAAATGTCAAAATGCTATAAGAAGCCACAAAAGAAACTATATCAAGATTTCAAAGATTTTTATGCTAATGATTATAATCAATTGGAGGAATTTGTTAGACCTGCTGAAGGTTCACAAGAAGCAGTTCAGACATGTTTTGATAAAGGTTTCAATGTTGTTATAGCAACTACTCCTGTTTTTACTGAAGCAGCAATTATGAAACGGTTGACGTGGAGTGGAATGGGAGCGTTTACGTTTAAATTAGTTACTCATGCTGAGAACATGCATTTTTCAAAACCGTTAGGAGAATACTATACCGAAATCTTGAAGAAAATCAAGAAAAAATCCTTTGAGTGTATAATGGTTGGTAATGAATTCATGGGTGATGTCGTAAGTCCAACAAGAATAGGCATCAAGACATTTTATGTTCCAATAAGACCTGATAATGAGGATCTATTCATCTCACCTGAATTAAAACGCTTTAGTAAGATTAAACCAACGTATAGAGGGAAATTGCTTGATTTTACAAAGATTATAAAGAATGATTTTCAGAAGCTAGACTAGATCAATTAGACTATTTTCTTCTATTTCCTTTTCTGATATAATCCGTAAACCATTTTCTAAGAGTAAAGCAGTAGTTACCCCTTTACCTGAGGTTTTAAACTTTTGATTTTGTTTTACATTATAAATGAAATGAACTCCACATGAAGGACTATTTTCTTTGAAAATTGCTATTTTCACTTTATTCAGCTTTGCTACATCTAAAACTTCTGATGCTCCTTTTTTGAAATTTACAGTTACATCATTACCATTTATCGTTACCACATTTGCTTTTCCTAGTAAAACATCTTCACCTGATCCTTGAATAATGTCTTGTGGGTCTCTCGGAGTTGATAAACCACCTAATTGTTCAGAACAAACTGGAATCAAAATGTATTTCTCCATTAATTCCAAAATTCGTATATTTATATTACTTGAACCATCAAAGACACAATTAATTCCTAACAAGCAAGCACTAACAATTATTGGCCCAATATTTACTTGTTCATCTTTTTCTTTGTCTTTTTTATTGTGATTCATAAAATATACCTCGTTACAAAATTCATCTTTTGTTTAAATTTTACTCTGACTTATCTTAGAGTGATTTAAATCTTAGTAATTTATTAGTAATTTGTTAGTATAGGTATACCTTCTCTGGAGAAAGTATTCAGGTGAGATCTCGTAACATCAATTATGACATAGTAGCACATCTTTACAGTTTTATTACAGGATTCTTGTACATATTAGGTGGTGGTCTCACAGAAAAAGCCTTTAGGAGAATTTTTTTCACCGAATTCATAAAAGCGAAGGGAAACGAAGAAGTATTAGATATCTGTTGTGCAAATGGTAAAGGAACTCAATTTTTGGCTTCCTATTTCAAGCAAGGAAGGATTACGGGAGTTGATCTAAATCCTGCAATGATTAGTTTTGCTATTAAGAACACAAAGAAAACATCAAATGTAAATTTTCGTGTTGGTGATTGCACAAAAATGGATTTTCCTGACAAATATTTTGATTTTGTGAACTCTTTCCTAGCACTTCACGAAATACCAACCCAATTAGTAAAAGTCGTGCTCAAAGAAATAAAACGTGTTTTAAAAGACACAGGTCGTTTACTTGTTTTTGATTTTAAAGTACCAGAAAAATCAACTTTTGACTTGAATTTTATGTATTATGTTTTAAGATTAATAGAAGATGAATCTGCTGCAAGGTTTATGATGATTGACCAAATAAAGTATATAGAAAACCAAGGATTCAAACTTGTACACAGTAAAGAATACCATAATGGTTTTACTCGAGCATATCTCTTCAAAGTAGATAAAAGCGTTTCATCTAGCTTAGTTTAAAATAAAGAAGTATTTTGTTGGGATAATAACTAACCTATTTTCAAGGGAATAAATAAGCAATTTTAACGAGGTATTACACTAAACCTCGTTCAACAAGCATACTAAATTCTTCTAAGGAAAGCTTCTTGCCTTCTTTATACTTCTCTAATGCTTTCTCTGCTCGAGCTTCAATTGTTTCTTTAACTTCTCTGAAATGGTCTACTCTTGCTTTTTGTCTAATATTCTGTAATGATTTTTGATGCTTCTCTTTTGCCTTGATGCGTTCAATGAATTGTTTGTGAGTTTCATCAGCAACTTTTTTTGTTTCAATGAAATCTTTATGACACTGGTCAGCTTCTTTTCGAATTTCATCTATTTCAGCGAATAATTTGGTCATCTCATGATGATGTCTTTGAGAAGATTTTGCAGTTCTAATGACTGCTTTATGATAATGATTCATTTCAGCTTTTAGTCCTTCAAAAGTACTGAATCGAGCATTTCTTTCCTGACGAAGAGCTCTTATGGCTTCTGCTTCTTCAAGTTGTTCTTGTAGGGCAGCAATTTCTGTAACAAGTCGTTTTTCTTCATCTGCAGGTAGAATCTCAGTTTGAATTTTCCATTCTAGTTGCTTGAGATTTCTGCGTAGAACTTTCTCTGGGATAGGTGGTTTGGGTAATGGTTCTAATTCTTCGGTTTCTTTGATTTGATCGACTTCTTTCTTTGCTTCAGCAAGATTCTTACGAACTTCTTCACGTTTCACTTTGTATTCTTGGACTTTATTGTTTTCATCGTCTCTTTGAATTTGATGATCTTTGACTTTAGCTATAAGTTCAGCCATTTTCTTATTTAATTCGTCTCTTCTATCAGCTTTTTCTCGAGCTTCTGTGTTGAGTTTATCTCTAGAGACTCTAAGCTCACTTGCTTCTTTCTCGAGTTCTGATAATTTTACGACGATTTGATCGACTTCTGATATCACGGGGATCTCCTTTTATAATTCGTTTGGGATTTAATATTAAAGTTAAAACTAAAAGTTTTAACTCGCAATCTTATTCTTTACTCAAATTCCACTGAGTAATAAACGAAAATGAAATGTAAACTTTTATAAATTCTTCGTCTAGACCTCTTTAAAGAAATATGAAATAATTAGGTCAATTTAAAGCAAAAAGTTTTGAATAATAAAAGCTCAAACTCTCCGAAATGCTAAAAAACCTAAAGGTTTCGAAATACTATATTATAATGAACATTAAGATAAGGCATCGATATACTAGCATAAGACGTGAACCCTATGACAAGTAGATTCCTGAGAATATTCAAACCATTCACTCATCTTACGTTTGAAGTAAAAAAACCTGATCGAACAGTTTCCTTTAAGGAAAAATCTGTTTGGACGATTGTCTGTTTAGTGGTTTATTTCATCATGATAAGTGTTCCATTGTATGGAATTGAAACAACCGCTGGTCAAGCAGATCCATTCTTTGCTATGAGAGCAATTCTCGCCTCACAAAGAGGAACATTAGGAGAATTAGGAATAGGACCAATCGTAACTGCTGGTTTGATCATGCAGTTATTAGTCGGTAGCCAAATCATTAAAGTTGATTTTAACAATCCTGAAGAACGAGCCCTCTATACTGGTGCCCAAAAAGTTTTGAGTGTCGTAATGATTCTCTTCGAGGCTGGTGCCTACATCTTCGGTGGCGCTTATGGAGAAGACATCTCCTTAACAACTGGTTCACTCATCTTCTTACAACTGCTGGCAGCTGGGTTATTGGTTATGCTGATGGATGAGCTGATACAGAAAGGCTATGGGTTAGGTTCAGGAATATCATTATTCATTGCAGCTGGTGTTTCGTTTAATATCTTAAATGGTTTATTCGCTTTCACAGAAGGGATTGGTGCAAATCCCGCTGGAAAATACTATGGTGCTGTCATAGCATTCTTCTACGGTTTAACACATAATGAGAAATTCATCAATGTAATCTATCGGCCTATAAATCCCGATATTATTGCTTTTCTGGCTACGATTATTGTTTTCGGTCTGGTTATCTATGTTGAATCGATGCGGATTGAGATACCGATATCGCACGCGAAGTACAAGATACCGGCTCGGTATCCCATCAAGTTTCTGTACACGTCTAACATACCGGTAATACTGGCGTCGGCGTTGTTTGCGAATGTGTACTTTATCTCCCAGATTCTGGCAAAAAGGATGGAAAAAAATCCGATAGTAGATTTACTAGGACGGTGGAATTTCCAGGGTGAACAGCCAATGCCAGAAGGAGGTCTGGTTTATTATACTACGGCTCCGCGGGGAATCTCACAAGTCATAGATGATCCTATACGGGCTGTAATTTACATCGTAATACTGGTAGGTGCCTGTATGATCTTTTCGGCTATTTGGCTAGAAACAGCTGGCATGGGTCCGAGAGATGTTGCGAAGCAGCTGTTAGATGCTGATATGCAGATTCCTGGTTTCAGACGAAATCCCAAAGTATTAGAGAAATACCTTGAAAGATACATTCCTATCGCAGCTTTACTGGGTGGTTTCTTTGTCGGAATTCTAGCAGGAGTTGCGGACTTCCTGGGTGCTCTGGGAACGGGCACGGGTATTCTGCTGACTACGGGTATTATCAAACAGTATTCAGAAATTATCGCTAAAGAAAGATTAGCAGAAATAAGTCCTGCTGTGCGGGGCTTCCTGGGCATGGAGTAATCTCCATAGCTCTTTCACCCTTTTTTCCCCTTATGGGAATATCTTTGCGAGGGTAAATAAAAGCGGAAGTAGCCAAACTCGGACACTTTTGTGTTCAGGGGCTAAGTGGTCAACGGCGAAGGACTCAAGATCTCTGGTGATTTCACTGGAATAAAAAAAGTCGTTGATTAAAGGATGAGTAATCCTTTCTCGTAGGAGTTCGTGCGTTCGAATCGCGCCTTCCGCACCAATTGTTTTTTATAATTTCTACATCATTAATCAGTAGATAGTAAAAGAGAGAAAAGTATATTACAAGTAATTATTCATTTATAGTGGGTTATTCAAATGGTGAGTAAGAAAACACTTAGTGTTACTTTGCTAATATTATTATCAACTTTAATTTTTGTTCAATTTAGCATTTGTGCACAATCAATAAGCAAAACCTATATTCCAAATGGATACAACCAAAATTCTGTTAATCCAACTTTCGATCAAATACACACAAATCAGTTCAATGAATCCGCAGAACCAATTACTTGGTTCTATTTGAATATTGGTGTTGTAGTTCTAATTCCTATAGTAATGATTGTACAAACAATTATTGATAAAACAAGAAAGAAACCTGATGTTTCGAAAAAGCTAGAAGAAGTGGAAGAAGAAGAAGAAGAAATTGAGGAAATAGAAACAAGAGTAGAACCCTCTAATAAATTCAATCCATTACTTCTTAGAATTGGATTTTTTACACTTTTTGTCCAAAACATTATGATTTTACCAATGTTATTAATCTTTATGGCAATGGGTTTAGCTATAACTGTGGGCGGTCCAGGAGCAAATCCTGGTTTGGAATCCGCTACAACTAGTCTTTTCAGAGCATTCTCAATCGTATACTATCTAGACTTCACTGCAGCATTATTATGTGTTGTAGGTTTGATATTGTTTTCATTATCAATTAAAGAAAAAGTTCAAGGTTTTGTTGCTTCAAGTTTTTGGCTCCTATGGATTGGAGTTGGAATATATCCAAGAATCAACTTTGTGACTAGTTTAGGTCTCTTTAATCCAGCACCTGCTGGTGGAGACATCTTTGAGTTCTTTTTAGGCTTCTTTGGTAACACTACATTCCTATTGACTTGTGGATATGGTTTATTTGCTTTAGCATTATTTTATACAGCAAAAGTATTGGTTTCAAGTGGTAAACTTCAACGTGGTGGTCTTCTTAATGCTTTTGGACTTGTGAATTTCGTTATAGGTGCTTTTGCAAGTATCTTACTCTTACTTCTATTGACATGGGGATTTCAAATGACTATTGAAGCAATTACAAGTTTGTCATTTATACTAGCTGCATTTTGGGCATTGAAATTCTTAGCATCACCTATTCTTGGCATGGTTACTGGAATTATAACATTTAATCGTATAGGAAAAGCAACCAAAATCACGAAATAAATTCAATTTAAAATGCGAGGAAATTTTCCTCTATTTTCTATTTTTTTTTATAAAATAGATGTTTTCATTTTCAATTAACACATCTGTTACTATTTTTCTAAAAGAAGGTTCTAAGTCTTGTGAATCGTTTTGGAAATACCTTATCGAATTTTTCCAAATCTTTTTTCTTTATTTTCACTTTCTTAATTGCCTGTAAATCATATATGGTTCGATATCCAACGAATAATTGAGTAAAAGCTTTGATTTCAGTGGTAAGATCAATATTCTCATCAGTTGTTTCTGTAACCTTTACTTTTCCGTTCTTAATTGAAACCAATATTGGTTCTGAATTCCATGGGGCATATTCGTCATCAATTTTCATTGAAAAAGTGATGTCTAATTTCTGATCGAATTCAAGTAGTTCCATTGCTTTCTTAACATCAATAACTCTAAACATTGGACCGCCAGTCATTTGATACTTAAATTCTCCTTCCCAAAGATCATCAAAGTAATCAGTAATCCGTTCATCACCGAGTAAGGGGTAACTGAAATCCTTGTTCTGATCAGTATGTTTTTTAATGTAATCAAAAACAGTAAGACGAGCTACTTCACTATCCACAATCACGTTTCGCATATTCAATCGAACATTCCAGGGACCTTCTCGTTTCTCTAAGCGAGTTGTAAAGTATCCAATGTATTCATCTTCATCCTTGATAACAAATACTTTAGTCTTCTTGCTGGCATGATGATACTTCCAAAATTTTAGGTCATCAAAAATTGTCAAATTAAATTTCGAACCTATTTTCTCTCTGATTGGCATGCATATTTTGAATGACTCATCTTGTGAGATTTCTTCAATTTTAAATGGTTTGAAATCTTTTGGAAGTAAAATATTCTTAGGTGAAGAAATGATCCATTCAAAATCAGCACAATTCTCATAACCATATCTTCGATAAAATGAAAATTTGAAAGGATAAAGTACTGAAATATATTCCTGATTTCTCCTCATAACCTTGAAAGATTCTCTAGTTAATTCTGTAATTTGTCTTTGTTTGCGAAATTCAGGTTTTGTGGCTACTGCACCAATCCCGCCCATTTTCATTAAAACACCCCGAACGAACATTTTGTAACTATGAATTACATAGGTGCTTGCGATTTTACCATCAATAAAGAAACCCAGACAATTATCAAAATCAAGAATTGAGAACCACCTTTTCCAATCTTCCTCTGAGGTTTCTCCTCCACCTGCAAAACAGTAGTCCCATAAATCCATGAGTTCTTCTTCGTATTCTTTGGATAACTTCTTTATTGTCAACTTTCTAATCTCCGAGTTTTCTGAGGAGATGGTTTTAATAAAATTTATCCAAAATCTGTATATTTCCA
This sequence comes from Promethearchaeati archaeon, assembly GCA_013166835.1. GTDB lineage: Archaea > Asgardarchaeota > Heimdallarchaeia > JABLTI01 > JABLTI01 > JABLTI01. The sequence continues at coordinate 12,383 of JABLTI010000017.1, forward strand.
GTATTAACTGACTTTGCGTAAGATTTTTAATGTGAAAGTAAAAACTCAGATATTACTGAATAACAGCCGTCGTAGCACAGCCTGGTAGTGCGACTCCTTGGTAAGGAGTAGGTCGTGGGTTCAAGTCCCATCGACGGCTCCAGTTCTTTTCTTCTTTAATCTCCTTTACTTTCCAAGCTCTGTGGTTCAAACATCAAAACATATGACTTCATAGGACTTACCGGTCTATGTTCAATTCCTTTTTCAACAACGATCATATCTCCTTCATTCAGTAGCAAGTCCGGAAAACCTTTTCGATGTAAGATGAAGGAACCTTTTACCACAAAAAATAATTCATCTTCTTCTTCATGCTTATGGAAAGGATATTCTCCTTCGAATAATGCAAGTCGAACAATTTGATCGTTTAGTTTAGCAACTTCTACTGGTGTCCATGGTTTTTTGATTTCGAAACGCTTTTGATCTATATTTATTGGTTGATTCATAGATTTTTATTCTCTCTTGTTTGTTATAAGATTTCCTTGAATATTTGCACAAAAAACTCCTTCTATGTATAAGAATTCACTCTATTGGAGTTTTTAACATAAGAATTGAAATTATGATTAAACAGATTTCTGTCGGTTGATGAAAAATGGTTCATAATATTAATGGCGTTACTAAATTTTTGAAGACAAAAGAAGTCTATAAACAGCATCAACAACAAAACCAATACAACGAAATTATTATTTCTCTTAAGCAAAAGAATGAATTTGAATTATTAGAAATTGCAAGAAAAGCAAAGAACCGTCACCATAGGGTTTTTGCTGTCCATCTTTTGGGTAAGCGAAATAGGAAGAAAGCTGAAATTATTTCTCATCTGCGTAAAATTGTTGCTTATGAGCATCGCTCTGTGAAAAATGAAGCTATTTGGGCTTTAGCAAAGCTTGGTGATAGAAGCATTCAATCTTTATTATTTGAAATTTACTCCACAAATCTTTCTGAATTAGAAAAAAGCCTGACTGTAAAAATGCTCGGAAAAATTGGTGATGAAAAATCTATAGAGTTTCTTTTAGAAGTAAGTGCTAATTCCCGGAATTTAACAGGTTTGAATGCAGGTGCTGCCGTACATGAAATAATAGACAAAATTGGTATACAACCGTTAATATGCTCATTAGAAAATGAAACTGATTTAATACGACAGGAAGCAATTTGGATTCTCTGTGCAAGGTGCAAATTTCTGAGCAAAAAAAAGGAAAAAAATATCATAATCGAATCGCTAAAAAATAGACTAGATTATGAGAACTCAATTCCTACAAGATTAGCACTTTGTTATAATCTTTCTATTCTTAATATTCCTGAGGCTTCACAAGAATTGCTTGTTTTATGTGTTTCCGGAAAAATCCCAACTGAAAGGCAATTATTCTTCCTAAATGAAGTAATTCGCGCTTTTGTTTATCGTCAAAAAGAATCTTCTCTGAGATTAGTTAAGAAACTAAATACTGCTATCGAGACCGTTGATGCTCGAGGCAGAAATGTTACCACAACAAAACTTATTTCTAGATTGGAGAAATCAATAGGAAATTTGGATAAAATATTTGAAATTCTTTAGTACTGAATTATCTCTGAATTCATGGTACAGGAAAACAAAAGGATTAACACAATCATGTTAACTAAGATTTCTTTCTACTAGCTAATCATTCCGCTGATTAACACATCCATGTTATATTTAACTATTTAAAAGATGGTTACCATATATAATATGGCGAATAGGAAGCTATTGTATCTACAAAAAATCAGCAAGGGTATTGGCGTTGATTTTTATGGGGGTGCAATAGAAAAAGATGATAAGAAAATAGTCAAGTCTTCCGTACCCATAGAAGCTTGATGACATTCGGAATCGTCGACTATTCGCCCCTTTTTGGTTATGGGGTATTTTTACTTGGTCTTGGTTTCCATACCAAATTCTTTGATTTTCTCTATTACTCGAATTGTCTCGAGAGTTTCTCTCACATCATGAGTTCTAATTAAGCTGGCTCCATGAAGAATAGCAATACTGGTAGCTCCTAATGAACCATAAAGACGATCTTTTGGGTCTTTTATATCTAATATTTTACCAATGAATGATTTCCTTGAGAGACCTATACAGATGGGTTGCTTCAATTTATCAGTTAACGATTGTAAATGTGTTAAAATATGTGCGTCTATTTTATACCATTTATAATCTTCAATTCTATGAAAACCAATATCTGGATCTACGATTATTTTGTCTAATCCGATTCCTGCTTCTTGAGCTACTTTTAGTGAATGTTCTAAAGATGCAATAACTCTCTCTGTAGGATTTCCTTGAAAACGGTGTAATTGTGTTGCTCCAAGAATTATTGGCACATCAAATTCCACAGCAACCTTTGCCAGCTTAGGATCATCATTTAATCCTGTAACATCATTAATCATTGAAGCACCAATTTCTATAGCTGCTTTAGCAACTTTCGCTCGAGTAGTATCTATTGAAAGCGGTTTTTTTACTTCATCGAGAATGATCTTTAATCCTTTTACAGCTCTTTCACTTTCTTCTTCTGGGGTAATTTCTGTCTTGAGATAAGGTGCGGTACTTTTTGCCCCAACATCAATAATATCTGCTCCTTCCTTTACTTGTCTTATAGCAGATTGCAGAATACTCCCCGGACCTGTTTTAATTGATCCTTTATAGAAAGATTCAGGACTGAGATTTATTACTCCCATAATTTTTACTTGCTCATCTAAACCAATTCTCAATCCATTAGCTTCAACGATTTTCATAGATATTACACCTTGTTATCATACAAGAACTAAGACAATAAAAATGAAACGGATAGCTTTCAAAAGAGTTTTAAGATTCACAACATAACTCATTATCGTCTCTTGAAAGAACAAATGTGATAGCAATGGTGAAGAAACAACCAAAGTATTTTGATGATACACTAGAGATAGAAGAACGAATTGATAGCCTTTTGATGCAATTAACACTAAAAGAGAAATTAAAATTACTTTCTGGACGTCGATTCTCTTTATGGACTACAAAACCAATTCGAAGATTGAAAATAAAACGACTTGGGATGACAGATGGTCCGATAGGTGTTGCTACTCACTCCAGTTATAGATTTAACACCAAATTTCCATGTAGTAAGAATCTAAGCTCCACATGGAATCGCACACTTGCATTTGAGTATGGTTTAGCAATAGCAAAAGAAACAAGAGCCGTAGGACGCCACATAGTGTTAGGTCCAGGAATAAACATAGATCGAACCCCTATTAATGGTAGAACATTCGAATATTTTAGTGAAGACCCATATCTAACTAAAGAATTAGCAATCCCATTTGTAAAAGGAGTGCAAAGCCAGAGGATTGGAGCTTGTGTAAAACATTATGCAGCAAATAATCAAGAGAAGAATCGATTTCATGTAAACGCAGTTATCGATGAGAGAACCCTAAATGAAATCTATCTAAGAGCGTACAAAGATGTAGTTGAAGATGCCGATCCCTGGGTGTTCATGAGTTGCTATAATAAAGTGAATGGTGTTTTTGGTTGTGAGCACTCTGGATTACTACGGGACACATTGATGGATAACTGGGGATTCAAAGGATTCGTCGTAACAGATTGGTGGGCTACAAGAAGAATAACAAATCCGGAGAATAGTATTCTTGCTGGATTATCCTTAGAAATGCCTAAAATCAATATCTATAAACCGAAATTTCTGAAAAAAGCATTAGCTGAAGGTAAGATTACTAAAGAAGACATAAACTTTGTTGTAAGACGATTACTTAGAGTTATGTTTCAAGTAGGACTTTTTGATAATCCAGAGAAGATACCGAAGGGCGAAAGAAACACTCTGCAACATAAAGAACTTGCAAGGAAAGTAGCTGAAGAAGGGATTGTTCTCTTAAAAAATGAAAAGAAAATCCTCCCATTAGATAAAAATAAAATTAAGACCTTAGCAATCCTCGGACCAAATGCAAACAAGAAGATGAGCGGAATTCTTTACGGTGGAGCAGCATCTGTTGTACCTTTCTATGAAATTACTCCACTTCAAGGATTGAAGGAAAAATGTGGTGATAAAATTCAAATTACATCCAATGTGGAATCTGCAGATGCTTGCATACTTGTTCTGGGATTAAATCACGCACGAGGAAATGATTGTGAAGACGTTGACAGAACCAGATTAGAGTTGCCAGAAAAACAAATTGAATTAATTAAGAATACAATAAAACGAAATCCAAACACAATTGTAGTTTTGATAAATGGAAGTCCAATCGCAATGAGTGAATGGATTGATTCTGTTCCAGCAATTGTAGAAGCATGGTATCCTGGACAAGAAAGTGGAAGAGCAATAGCGAATACACTATTTGGTGATGTAAATCCAAGTGGAAAACTACCGATAACTTTTCCAAGAAAACTATCGGATTCACCAGCACATAAATCAGAAAAAACATATCCTGGTGCTGAAAATGTTTACTATGAAGAAGGAATTTTTATTGGATATCGTCATTTCGATAAAGAAAACATTGACCCACTGTTTCCATTCGGATTTGGTCTATCTTATACTTCCTTTGAATATAGTAACTGCAAAATAGACAAAGACACAATGACTTCTAAAGATAAAATTACAGTTTCAGTAGATATCAAAAATTCGGGAGATAGAGAAGGCTCAGAAATAACACAATTGTACATAAAGGATGAGAAATCATCCATAAAACGACCGGAACAAGAACTGATGAATTTTGAAAAAATCACCTTGAAACCTGGTGAAAAGAAGACCATCAAATTCAAACTCTCAGTAAATGATTTGGAATTCTATGACGTTGAAAGTCATTCATGGAAATCTGAAAAAGGAATTTTTACAGTTTTAATTGGTAGTTCTTCTCGAGACATACTTTTCAAGCAAAAAATTGAATTAATGTAGTGGCATTTCTTTATGAAATAACACTGAGTTGGCATGGTTGAATAAAATAAAGGAGACTAATTCCGAAAAACAACTTGTTTCTCCTCGTCAGCGAACATATATGGGTTTAACGAAAGCTGGTGGGGATATTCTTGGTGTTATGTTTACCGGAGCTCTCCTCACTTTTTATGTCGATATTTTGCATATGGATCCAGAACTCTTTGGAATAGTTATGATAATCTTCGCAGTCTGGAATGCAATAAATGATCCAGTTTTCGGATTCATCTCAGATAAAAAGAGCATGGATTCAAAAGGTAAAAGATTGTATTTTATAAGACTTTCAGCACCAATTTTTCTGGTGGGATTCCTTATGTTTTGGGTGGCGTTTCCTTCTTGGTCACAACCTTCGTTATTCATTTTTCTATTAATTGCACTAATAATTTTTGATACAGGATTAACAATTTATGGTTTAAATCTAAGTGCAATACTAACAGGTCAAACTACAAGCACAACAGAAAGAACAAGAATCTCAGTAATAGCCTCTGTAATCAGCTTCTTGCCAGTAGGAATAGCTGCTATCTTACCAAATCTTGTGTTAACATCATCAATGGCTATTGTCTACATGAGAATAATTTTCATAAGTATGGCAATTCTCGCAGCAATTTTTATGCTCATTGGAACAGTGAAAATGAAGGAACATTCTATCGAGAAAGAAAAAACAGAACCATTGCCAATTTGGCCAGCAATAAAAGAAACATTTAAGTCAAAAGCATTTATTTTCTTTGTCATAATCAATTTCATGTTTACAGCTATTTCTACAAATCTTGTAGGAGTAATGCCTCTTTACTTCAAATACATAGCACAACTAGATCAATTGGAAATTCTGTTAGTTAGCTTACCATTAGGCTTGCTGCAAATTCCATTTTATTTTCTATATGGTTACTTGCAAAAGAAGTTAGGTTTGAGAAATTCAGTATTTATCATTATTAGTGTTATGTTAATCGGTCTCCTAGGGTTGTTCTTCCAAATCCATATTGTAGTCATTGCTATTTCCTACGCATTCTGTATGTCAATAATCTCATTCTGGTTTGTGATAGTAAATCCACTGGTGGGTGATATAGCAGATGAGGACGAATTAAAAACAGGTCGAAGACGAGAAGGTATGTTCTTTGGTATTAATGCCTTAATAACTAAACCAGCGTCCTCTTTGGTTACATTCTTTTTCACACTAATAATTGGCTTTTATGGCTATGATTCAACAAAAGATATTCAATCTATACAAGCACAATTCGGGATAAGGCTGGGATTAAGTATTCTCTCCTTGGCGTTTCTAGTACTAGCAATAATTCCACTGATTTTATACCCATTATATGGCAGTAAAATAAAAGGAATAAAGAAAGAATTAGCAAAAAGACATGAAGAAAAACCAGAAACAAAGAATGGAGAGAAAAACTATCTATAATAAATCTTAAATAATGATGCAGAACAATTCTAAAAAGAAAAAAGCCAAGGTAGTCAAGCACGGACCACGACGCTGGTCTTGAAAACCAGTTCCTTCACGGGAGCGCGAGTTCAAATCTCGTCCTTGGCACCATTTTCATTTAATTAATTTAAGTTTTATTTTATTGTATTTTTTTTCTCAATAGAGGTCTTTTTATTTCTTTTTTTAAACATCTTTTTGTTCTAATGTTAGAGTAAATAGGTTTTTTAAAAATCTGTGGGATTTGAATTAATGAAAGAAAAGGGGAATCAAACTATCTTTTTAACAGGGAACAATACAAAATACTATCGCGAAATAGAAAATGAATATCAGAAACAAAAGGAAATAGTAAAGAATTTTGTTAAAAATAATTTTCGTCCAACAAATGATTTATGGGTGGCAGCAATCTCACAAGCTGTTGGAAAAATTGCAAAAGCTACAGAAAACAATGATAATCAAGTTCTAGAGAAACTAATTCTAAAGTTTATTTCGCAATTACTGGTTTGGTTAGAGGTTTTTGAAAACCCAAATTTTGATGAAGTGACTCTTCCAAAAACTCATATCCACAATCCCTCATTTAATACGATTCTTGTGAAATTAGTTGGAGAACTATCTCGAGCAATTCTAAGTAATGATAACCTGAAGGTGCGAAACAATATAGCTGTTTTTCGATCATTTTGTGATCGATGGATTGAAAGAATAGATAACACAGAGAATGAGCAACTAAAAAGAAAGACTTCATCAGTTAGAATTATAGAGGAATTTTGGGAAAAAAATGACTCACTGTCCGAGAAACTAGAGGAAATCTTCTCAGAAGTTAAGAGTGAGACTTGAATACTAACAAATTGTTAATATTAATCACTAATTATCAGACTTATGTCTATTTTTATATTGTTTAATGTCCATATATTATCTTGAACCTATCTCGGCCAAATCAAGGGTTCCTAGCCGGCTCCGTGTTGGCTAAACCTTCTTTCATCATTCAACACCCTCCCTTTATAAGAAGGAATTTAACTCTTCCCTTATTTTTCCAGCACGGACCGACTAGTCTTTTAATTTTCTTCGTCTAAAGCTTTTTAATTTGGTTTTAGCAGTTAGGGTATTACCAATTTATGAGGGTGTAGCTGTGAGTTACGAATACTTAGATCATACAGCAGATACTATTGTTCATGCAAAAGGATCTGATTTGAAAGAAGCTTTTGAACAAGCAGCTTTAGGTTATTATAACGTTTTATCAGATACAGCAACAGTCGAACCCAAAATCACGAAAGAAGTAACTTTTGAATCTGAGGATTACAAAGCATTACTTTTTGACTGGATTGATCATTTAATTTATTTCTTTGGTACAGAATTTTTCATTGCAAGTGAAATTCATATTACAAAAATGGAAAAACTTGAGAGTAATATGATTACTTTGTCTGCTATTTTGCATGGTGAGGTTTTCGACTTGAAAAAACATCCACAAGAAAGTGAAGTAAAAGCTATGACTTATTCTTTCATGAAAATTGGTGAAAATTACGTTGAATTTACACTTGATTTATGATTCAATGAATTAACAAGGTAATAATATATTATTAACATAAAACAAATACACTATTCTGCTGTTAAATGGTAATAACAAAACTCATTAGGTAATTATACTGAGCTTTGAAGAGTGAGAATATGGCTAAAAAGAGAGATCTAGTAAGAGAATTACTGGATAGACATTGTCTGATTACCCCAGAATCTTATGAAATTCTTGAAGATTTGGATGCTGATGTAGTCGATATTGATAAATTAGCTGAAGCTCTAAAAGATGAGATTGTTGTTTCTCCTGATAAACTAAGAGAAGCACTAGCATCATTCGAGGAGTTATTATCTGAAGGGAGTCTTGAAGAAAAGGAATTTAGTGAATTAGTAGTAGGAAAATCTGAAACTAAAATTTCTGGTCCTGAACCTGAAATAGTAGTATCTAAAGAAGTAAAACTCACACCTATTATAAAAAAGCGAAAAACTGAATTTAAGCCAATAGGTAAGCAAATCAAAACAAAGATGAAAGTATTACAAGAATCATCGGGAAAAACAACTGTCGATGGTTCTATCAGTGATTTTAAGCAATATTTCACCAGTCGTTATAAACAATTATTTGCTATCTTAAGAGGAAGAGGGGATGTTTCTGGGTCTATTGGAATAAAAGATCTTGAGAGAGCAAAACTAGAAGCAAATGAACGAATTACTATTACTGGCATTGTAACTAGTAAACGAACGCTAAAGAATGGAGGAATATTATTAGAGCTAGAAGACCCAACAGGCAAACTTACAGCAACTATCCCTGCTAAAATGCAGGAATTGTTGGTTAAAGCAGGTGCCTTACTTGAAGATCAAGTAGCAGGATTTTTTGGTCGTCTTTATGAAGGAAGGTTTATCTTAGATGATTTTGTTTTTCCGGATATTCCAATTTCTATGAGAAAAACGACGATAGATGACCCAATTAGTGTTTGTATGACTAGTGACTTACACATAGGAAGTAAGGAATTTCTAGAAGACTCATTCAATGATTTACTTGATTTTCTTAATGGTAAAGTGGATGATCCTTATCAACAGACTTTAGCTAGCCAAGTTAAGTATTTGATAATAAATGGTGATTTGGTAGAGGGTATTGGTGTTTATCCGAAACAGGAAGATGACCTTCTCATAACAGATATTTATGATCAATACAAACATGCTGACCAAATACTGTCAAAAGTACCTAAGTGGATACATATCATAATTACTTCTGGAAATCACGATGCTTGCCGACTTGCATTACCACAGCCTGCAATAAGTAAAGAATATGCTCCTGATCTTTGGAAACGATCAAATGTTACATTTCTGTCAAATCCTACAACAGTAGATTTACACAAAAAGACATTCTTAATTTATCATGGAAATTCTTTTGAAGATGTTGCATCACTCACACCCGGACTCAGCATGAATGATCCAAATGGCCCAATGCTTCATACATTAAGATATAGACATCTTGCCCCAACATTTGGTAGAAGAACAAGTATCGTTCCAAGTATGAAGGATGAATTAGTAATAGAGAAAGTTCCAAATGTGTATCATACTGGACACATTCACATTAATTCTCATACACAATATCGGGGTGTGGATTGCATAAATTCAGGAACTTTTCAATCCCAAACAGAATATATGAGTTCAAAAAATATCATTCCGACTCCAGGAAGAGTTCCAATATTAAACTTACATACGAATAAGCTTCATGAGCTTGTCTTCTTTGATGAAAGCGAAGAAAGAAAATAAACATCAATCAATTTGTATCGAAAACTTTTTCTTTATTAGTGTATGCGAAAGAATGGAGACTGACAATGACAAATCCATGGATTCGTATAATGCGCCCTTTCAATTGCTTACTTTTAACAATGTGTGCAATAGTTGGAATAATGGTCAGTAATCCCGAGGAATTTCAAGTTGCTTCTCAGTTACTAGCTCACTTGCCATCCCTAATTATGATTTTTATTGGAGGTTGGGCTCTAAGTGCTTCTGCTATGGTGTTAAATGATTATTTTGATATTGAAGTAGATAAAATAAACGATCCAAAAAGACCTATTCCTTCAGGTGAAATCACACCTAAACAAGCATTAACTTTCGGTATTATTTTGATTATTATTGGTATTTTGATGGGGATTGGAATAGATTTATATGAATTCCTGAATGGATCTGGTTTACAAATTGGTGTTTCTATTGTTACTTCTGTGATTTGTGCTATTATGGCAGCTGCGTACACTAGATATATGAAAAGATTCTCCATCATAGGAAATTTAGCGGTTTCAGTTGGAGTGTGGATGGGTTTTCTATACGGGGATTTGGTTTTAGATTTCCAAATATCTCCATTAACTCAATGCATGGCTGCTGCAGCATTTTTCCTTAATTTTGGAAGAGAAGTATCAAAAGGAATTATGGATGTCGAAGGAGATAGGGAAAACAATGTGACAACAGTTGCGACATCATTGGGACCAAAATGGACTGCAATAATTTCTTCAGCAATTATATTTTTAGCAATTCCTGCTTCAATAATCCCGATATTCATAGCTGAAGCAAGTTGGGTATATTTATTTTCAATAAATGTAATTCAAGCACTAGTACTAGCTGTAAGTATTTGGATGCTAATTGATTACCGACCTGAAACAATTAAAAAGATAAAATATATGGTTCTTGTAACAATGCTTCTCGCTTTGATAGCATTTTCATTAGAAGCATTTTTGGGTTTAATTGTTTCTCCAGTCATTCCTTAAGCATAAAAAGAAAATTTTTTTTTGAGATGTATCACATCTCAGTTAAACGTTTTTGGTTATCAGAACCTTCAATTACAGTTGGTTTTGGCTTTAATTGGTTCTCAAGATTTGTTAATCTTTGACTAATTAAATCTAAAGCTCTTGAAAGCCTTCCTAAATCATCTCTATAACCACTAACATCTGCTGTAGGCGCGACTTGTACTTCTAAAGAACCACTCTCAGTTGTAACTGCTTTACCTTCAAGCTGAGAAACTTTACTCTCTAATGCATCAATAGCAGTTAAAATTGATGGAACTCTATCATCCCCAGAAGTTGCTACATGAGATTCTTCTAAAGTATCTAAACGACTAGCAAGGCTTGTAAACATTTCCTCGTCTCTTTTATCTCCTTGCTTGGAAAGTTCTGCTTCTAATCGTGCAACACGATCGTTTTCTAAAGCGTCAAGTCTTTCAGTAATGCCATTAATCATTTCTTTCAATTCTTCGTTAACGTTTTCCAGTGTGTTTTCTAAAAGATCGATTTTCTGTTTCATTTCTTCAAGTTCAATTGTATCAACGACTTCTTCAGGAGCTGAAGCGGTTATAGGTAAACTACGCTCTGCTTCTGCAAAAAGCTGATCACAGACGTTTTTCAAGGGATATTTATCAATTACTAATCGTGAATTATTCAATAACTCATTAGCAGCTTTGACAATACCGCTCTTGGAGAATACTGGAACAATAACTTCATTCTCAACATCGCCACGTAATAATAGAGCCAAGATCCATCTTCCTCTATCAGCAGTTAGTTGCAAATGATACATTGTGCCAGGTATTTGCACATCCACTTTATCGATATTTGGTTGTGACATAGTTAAATCATTCCTTGCAAAATTCTAAATCATTTCTTATTTATCTCAGCTTTACTACTTTGGAAATGTATATAAGAATTATTAAGAGGGTAAAAAAAAGAGAAAAGAGTGTAATCTAAACTACTTTGATTACAGCTGCTCAACATAACTTTGTGCGTTAGTTGCTGCTATACAACCATCACCAACTGCAGTAGCTATTTGTTTTATTCTACCACACACATCTCCTGCAGCATAAACACCAGGTATATTTGTCTCAAGCGTTTCAATTTTTGTTACAATAAATCCTCGATCATCAACTTCAATTCCAAGTTGATTAGCAAGAAGGGTATTTGGAACACTACCATACTCAATAAAAACACCTTCAACTTTAATATCTGATTCTTTTCCACCTTCTTTGTAAGTCACAGAGGAAACAAATTCCTCGCCTGATATTTTTGTTACTCGAGAGCTATAATGAATTTCGAGGTTCTCTTTACCTTCCAATCGACTTTCATAGATAGCATCTGCGCCAAGCCCTTTCTTTGTGCAAATCAAGTATACTTTCGATGAAAGATTAGCCATATATAGTGCTGATTTAGCAGCTCCGTTACCATAGCCAATAACTACAGTTGGTTTTCCTTGGTATAATGCCCCATCACAAACACTACAGTACGAGACCCCTTTCATGTAATATTCTTCTTCACCAGAAATGCGCATCTTTCTGTGTCGTGCTCCCATTGCTAAAATAACTGCTTTTACTTTCAAAGATTCATCATCATCTGTTTTGATAATGAAATCCTTGTCTTTTTTTACAATTTCAATTACGTTATCATAAATGACTTCAGCACCATTTGCTTTTGTTTGATTCTCCATAGCTTCCATTAATTCTAGACCCTCAACTCCTTTTGCAAAACCAGTATAGTTTTCAATCAAACCTAGTTTAGCTACTTGGGATTCATATGGATTACCAATAACAATAGTTGAGAACCCAGCTCGAGCAGTATATATTGCTGCTGTTAATCCTGCTGGACCTGCTCCTATAATTGCAATCTGATATTCTTTAATTTCCGACATAATCTTGCATCCTTTGTTAAATTGAAGTGAATGAACTTTATTGTATAATTAGCAAAAGAATTTCTATTTTTAAATAATTATTGTTATACTAATTTAAATTTTAGCGCACTTTTGACCAATATTCTAAGGTTTAGGAGGTAACTTCTCATAGTAGATTTTTGTTATTTTTCCGATCCCTTTTGTTCTACCTTCTCTAAAGAGAATTTGTCTATCCGTTTTCAAAAATTCAGGATAATAAAGAAATCGAAATCTCACTTTTGCTTTATCGCCTGTACGAATTACTTCCTTATTCATTTTTGTTATTTTTGCTGTTTGTCGAATCGTACCACAATGAATAACTGCTTGATAATTCTCCTGTATTGTTGTAGAATGATATAAAACTAAAACTTCAGCTTCAAATTCCCTAGCAACTTTGATTTGTGCATCTTTTCCTAGTAAAACCATTCCTTTTCTAAAAGCAGATCTTTGGATTCTTCTCAAAGCAAAAGTAGCTGTTTGGCCTGCAACAACATGTTTTACTTGTAATCTTTTGTTATGAATACTCTTTATTTTCACTTCCTGGAAGTTTCCAAATTCATCTGGTCCAAGTAATAACTCATCATCAATTGTAACAGTACCACTCATTAGCGTTCCAGCAACAACAGTACCCACACCCGTGACTGAAAAAGTCTCATCGATTTGAAATTCAACTGGTTCATCAATAAATTCATCCCACATCTTATAAGCAGGCACTAAATTCAAGAATTTTCTCAGATTATCTAGATTTTCACCAGTGACATTAGAAACTAAGAAAACAGGAGCAATACGTCTTGAAATTATATTTTTAGCACTGACCACAACATCATCAACATTTCTGACAATGATTGGTATTTTGTTTGAACCAGGCATTTTGAGAAGTTTTGCAAGATTATCTAGAGTTTGTTTTAGAATATGTTCCGGACAAATGTCAATTTTTGTAACCACAATGATTATTGGAACCTTCAAAGCTAGAGCAATGCCTAGATGCTCTTTTGTCATGCCAACAATGCCCATATTTGCTCCTATAACAAGCAAGACATAGTCAGGTTTATGACCTGTTAATCCGAACAAAGTCGTTTTCAAATATTTCTCGTGTCCACCAAGATCAATAAAAGCAAGAACTTTTGAGCTGCCTTCTATGATTTTAGTCCATGAGTGTTCATTCAACGACTCATAATTTACTATTCTTCCTTTACTATCATAACCCATTATTTGCTGGCTAATACTTGATGTTCTGCCAGTTTCAATTTCATGTTTATGACGGAATACATTAACTCGAGCAAGCCCTCGTCCATTATCTAATTTACCTTGTGTTAAAACACCCACAAGTGTGCTTTTCCCGCTATCAACATTACCAGCAACAGCTATCCTAATTTCTAGAAAATCCTCTTCAGCGAGTTTTCGCACTAAAACTTCTGTAACTTTTCCAATATCCCCTTCACGTTCTCTAAGAATAGTAATGTCTGCGTTTAATTCCAGTGCCATTTTCTTTAACGTTTCAATTGAAAGTTTCAATTCTTTTTCAGAAAGGCCTTTAGGATAACCATTGTCCTCAATACCAATTTCGTAAATTGCTTCCCCTAGTCCTTCTTGTAATCTGAATTTCATCTGAGTAACTAAATGTTCAAATCTTGTGGCAGTAGGATCGATTAGCTTAAGCTTATATTCGATATTACCTTCTTCGGATTCTTTCTCTAGTTTTTCAGCTTTTTTATTCTTTTTTGAAGACATACTCTCAAACTCAAATTTAATACAATCTACTTGGTAATATTCTGAATGAATTTATAATATATTAACGCTCAGTAATATTTGTATAAAAAGAAGAAAAATTTGTTTATTCTTTAATGTTTATCTTAATATCTTGTTTTGTTAATTTTCTGATATTTCTCTGTGTATTTGCTGCTAAACTGGCAATTTCTTCATTCAATTCTTCGAGATTATCTTTGAGACTATTTATCCTTCGTCTTTGGATATCCTTATTCTTCTCAAGATTCTCTTGTTTATCTTTGAATTCCATAATTTGATCATTTAGACCTGATTCCTCAACCTTTACTTCAATATCCTTTCTTTTCTTAGAGTGTTGAAGAAGATCTGTATGTAGTTCTTTGATAGCACCATTCATAATTTCTTGTGATAGAGAGATTGTTTTGTTTCGCATTGCTGGTTTCAATTTTAATTTCTCTTTTTCAGCAGCCTCTTTTAAAATCTCTAATAAATCATTGAGATCCTTATGACCCACGGGCATGTCTTCAAATGCCTTTAGTGGATTTTCACTTAATTGGCTTATAAGATCAATTAAAAATGGTGGAACTATTACTTTTCCATCTTGATGTCGAGAAGTTAATTTTCTTAATGGTTTATCAAGACCACTCAAATGTAGTTTTATTTTGTTAACAATAATGTGCAATTCATTGTTAATTACATCAAGTTCCTTAAGAATTGTACCAGTTTCTAAATCAGCTGTATTCTCATTTAAATCAGTTATTCGTTTATCGAGTTTACTGAGTTGATTAGATTCTGATTTGATTTCTTCTTTTAATTTCTCTCGCGCTTCTACTTTTTCAAGAAGTAATGAAATATTCTCAGAAGTACTATCAACGTCTTTAAGAAGAACAGTTCTGTCTTCCAAAAATTCTTTAAAATCCTGATAATTTTTCTGAATACGTGTTAAAGCTCTATTCAAGACAAAAATTCGTGTTTTATATTTCTTCTTGAGATTAGGAATGAATCGTTGACCAAGTTTCAAAACTCTTAGTAGGAATTTTTCTAAATCCTTTGAAAACTCCTCAGCAGTTTTATATGTGATTGTATTTGGGAATTCAAATTCTTCAACCATTTCAGTCATTTTTTCATAGATATTTTGTGAAGATCTAGTCTCCGAATCAACAGTATCACTCATTTCGAAATCTTGTGCAGCGATTTTAAGCTCCTTGAAATTTTCTGCGATATAATCCATTCTTTTTTTAATTTCTGAGCGAACTTTTTTTACCCTATTTTCTGATTCGTTATCAAACCATACCTTCATTTTACTAAGTGAAATCACTTTGAACATCCCATAAGTAATGATTAAATACTAGTAGCTTTAACGAAATTTCTGTGTATTTTCGTTCATTCCTAGGTTTTATTTATCTTTCTTAATATCTTAACTTTGTTCATCATTAAATAGCTTAACTCTATTTTTAAATATTCCAAAACATTTCAAAACAAAATAAAGCTTAGGAAAACTATTTAAGGAATATTTTCTGTGACTTCTAAGCTAACATTACATTTAATTATTAGAAATGATTATAGTATTTTGGTACAATTAACGTTATAGAGATGATTTATGGTGCCTTCAAAGCAAGTTGATAAAACAAATCTAAAAGAATCTGTAGAAGCAATAAAGAAGAAATTTGGAATTATTGGTAGAACTGCTGAGCTAATGAAAGCTCTGGCTGCAAAAGCTGCAGGAAGACATATTCTATTAGAAGGACCGGTTGGAGTAGGAAAAACAGAAATTGCTCACGCGTTAGCAGCATATTTAAACACTGAGTTTGTCAGATTTGATGGAGATGAGCGATATCATCCAGATAAATTAGTTGGTCACTTCGATCCTCCAGTGGTTTTAGAGAAAGGTTATTCCTTTGATTCTTTTGTCTCAGGTCCTTTGATTCGCGCTATGAAAGAGGGGGCAATTCTTTTTGCTAATGAAATTAATCGTTGTCCGGAATCCACTCAAAACGTTTTACTATCTGCAATGGATGAAGGACATATTGTTATTCCAAAATTAGGAGAAGTTAATGCAAAACCTGGTTTCTTTATAATAGCAACACAGAATCCAGTTGAGTTTATAGCTACTACCCCACTTGGAGAAGCTATTAAAGATCGATTTGTTTGGATACGACTTGATTATCAATCAGAATCTGAAGAAAAACAAATTGTGGCTGCAAAGGTTAAAGACGCTCCCGAAAATGTTACGGATTATTCTGTTCTAATTGTACGAGAAACAAGACTTTCAACTGATCTCAGAAGAGGTGCGAGTATAAGAGGAGCTATTGACTTGGCTGCGATTATAAATGAATTTGAAGAACGCTCCATTACTACTTGGATAGACATCAGCATTATGGCTTTAGCAACTAAGATAGAATTGGAAGACGGGGTAGAAGATAAAATAGAAACCATAATAGAAAAAATAGTAAGGAAGGTTATTGGGAAGTTTTTTCGGTCCCAGTGAAGTAGAAATGCCCAGATCTTCTGGACATACGCCACCTCAAATAGGACGAATGACTCCGGAAAAATTGGTCCAAGCTGAGATTGTTTCTGGTACTAGATCTTCGAAAGATTTTAACCAGATGACACTAGGCATGAAATATCCGACTTTAAAGAAAATGTCCGAGTTAGCAATTGAATATGATAATATCCCCGCATTAAGAGGAATAGCTAAGAGTAACCAATATGCTGTAGCTGAAGCCATGCAATCAAAAGAGGGCATAAGGATGATTGAACGCCGAGCTGCAAGAGGGGAAGGTAGCGCTCCGGAACTCTTCTTTATGTTGAGAAGCAATTTTGACCCCCAATATAAGAAAATCTATAGACGATTAGCAAGAATCTCAGTTCTCAAATCATCCTATAGAGTTGTGGGTAGAGGATTGAAAGGAGAAATACAAGTAAGATCAGAATATGAACCAGGAATGAGTGATTTTGATATGGATTTGCTTATTGAAAAATATCTAGTCAATCGCTATATACAGTATTCTGATATTGTTGCAATAGAAAGAAGAAGTAGAGAAAATATCGGAGTATTAATGTTTGATACTTCAGGATCACTTTATGGTGAAAAATTCAGAAATGCTGCCATGGCTGTTGCGATTTTGGCTTACCATTTAGCTAGAGAAAAATATGCTGTTATTCTATTTAATACGAAAGCAACGGTCATAAAACATATGGATGAAAAGGTGAAAATCGATACTTTGATTGATAGGGTCCTTGAAAGTGAATCTGCAGGATATACGAATATTTCTGCTGCATTGAAGAGTGGCTTACAAGAATTAAATAAAGAAAAGAGAACTGAGAAATTTGGAGTACTTATTAGTGATGGGTGCTTTAATAGAGGAGATGATCCACGACCCTTCGCAAAAAACTTCTTCAATTTACATATTCTTAGTTTACCAACAGAGAAAGTTTGGGGAGAAGCTGTTTGTAGAGATTTAGCTCGTTTAGGTAAAGGAAGATATATGGCTGTCAAAAGTGTGAACCAAATACCTAGGATTTTAATGAGGTTATTACGTAAGAAAAGCTAATCTCAAAATGCTTTCAATAAATAGAAATATTATAAAATAAGAAATTGACTGACTAAGAATCAGAGATTAAACATCTTAGAGAAATCTTCTTCCTCATCTTCTTCTTTAGGTTTCTTTTTGCGGGCGTAAGCTGCAATCAATTCTGGATGACTTTCTTGAACATGTGCACGCCAATCTTTAATCATTCGTCCACAATAACCACAAATACTTAAAGCTTCTTTTTCTTCTCTCTTTTGCAAATATTCAGCATATTTAGGATGCTTTCTATTCATATGTTCCTCTACATCGTCTACTAAGCACTGACAGATTTTACAGAACTTAAGACCCTGACGTTTGTTTTGTATTATCGATGATTTAGCACACAAATTGAAATCCTCAGCAGATATTTTGAATGAGTTAAAGACCTCTGAGAGAAGTAAAACTACTACAACTCAGTATACAGACTTAATTCTGCTGTTATGTCTTAAAAACCTTACTCATGTGTTATTAATTCAATCTGGCGGTAGAAACTTTGCACCATTTTTTGATGAAAAGTTGACATTATGTTAAGAAAATTCGAATCGTAATATCTAATTATTACCTTTTTTCCTCAAATTATGTCATTAATTTAGACTTTTTTAAAATTTTATTTATTTTATTTTTGTCAACATTAATCCTTCAATTAATTTATAAATAAAAAATCTATTTATTTTAATAATTGCTTCGCCATTCCTTTTTCACCTCTCCAAAAAGTACTAAAAAAAGCAATTAACAAGTAGAGGGAAAAAATTAAATTAAGAACAAAGAGAATTTAAATTGTTTATCCAGGAGAAAACAGAAACACATGACTATAAAAATAGCCTGGGGGATAACAGGCGCTGGATGTTGGTTATTAGAAAGCTTCGAGATATTGGGACGGTTTCTGAGAGATTCAAACGTAAAAGTAGATCTTTTTTTCAGTGAAGCTGGAAGAGAAGTGGCACAAAATTATGGAGTATTTGAATCTCCAGTACCTTTGAAAACCCCATTTATTGATAAAGTAAGAGAAATCCCTAATTTCAATCAAGATATATTTCGCAAAGGTTTTAGAGAGAAATACAACTGGTTGGGAATCCATGAATCTCGAGAAATTGAAAACTTCTTACATGATATTGTTACTGATGAATCAGAAGAGGAATTTGATTACGAAGAAGTTCTAAATGATGTAATTTTCGAGATAGATGAAGGATCAAGTTTTCCTACCGGAGCACGTGCATCTAATAATCGTTATGATTTCATTGTAATAAGCCCTGCAACTGGAAATACTGTCGCAAAAATAGCTAATGGAATTGCTGATAACTTGATTACGAATTTAGCTATTATGGGAAATAAAAGCAAAAAATCCAAAGTAATTTTTGTTCCGACAGACTTCAAACAAGGAGAAGTTAAGAGTTATCTGCCAATCATGCTTCATCAAGATACCTGTAAAAAATGTAAGGAATGTTCAGCCTTATGGGCCTGCAAACCTGGTGCTATAAGGAGAAAAAGAGGTAAAATTAGAATAAACCGATTGAAATGTATTGGTTGTTTAGACTGTGTTAAGTTTTGCAGACATGGTGTTGTAACATTTCTAGAAGAAACGAAAGTAATAGTTAGAAATAGGGAAGCAATTGCAGCAGATCTTCTTAGTAAACAAGAAGGGTTTATTGTTTTAGAAACACCAGAGAAAGCATATGATTACTTGGTTAAAGAAATGAAGAAGTAACACAAAATTCAACTTTTATTTAGTAATCTCTAAAAATTGTATTCACTTATTTATAGTAGAGGTATTTTCTTTGAAAAAAAATACTAAGGATAATACACTGCCAAAAATCTTAGTATTAACTGGTAGAGCAGCTGAACCTATTGTTAGAAAATATATTCCAGAAAATGTGGATTTATTAGTGCTTCCAGTTGATGTAGCAGCTTTTATCACTAGTGAAATGATTTTAGAGAATCTAAACAAAAAAACAGCTCAAAACTATGAGCTTATTGTTACACCAGGCTTAGTACAAGATGATTTAACGTATTTGAAAAACAAACTTGGGATTCTAGTCGTAAAAGGACCAAGATATGCTAGCGATATCAAAATGGCAATAATTGATACT
This sequence comes from Promethearchaeati archaeon, assembly GCA_013166835.1. GTDB lineage: Archaea > Asgardarchaeota > Heimdallarchaeia > JABLTI01 > JABLTI01 > JABLTI01. The sequence goes on from JABLTI010000017.1 coordinate 32,334, forward strand.
GATCCATTTACTTTATCACCTGTAGTTTCTGCTGATAAATATCTAAAAAAACAGAAAGCTACAATATCTCGAGATATTATTGAACAAGGATTTACTGCTCCTCTTGAGAAAAATGAGTACTATATTGGATTCAAGAAGAAATTTCCTGTTGGTTTGAATAGACCCCCTCTTGTAATGGCAGAAATCGTAGATGCTCCAAAACTATCAATGGAAAAAATAACTGAGAGAGCTCTATATTATCTAAGAAATGGAGCAGATATTTTAGATATTGGTGCATTAGCTAATGAACCTGAACCTCAAAAAATCTCAAAAATTGTTAAGAAATTAAAATCACTGCAAGAACAACATGGTTTTGCAATTAGTGTTGATACACTAGAAGTTGAAGAAATACAAGCAGCAATAAAAGAAGGTGTTGACCTCATTTTGAGCATTGATCATGGAAATGTAGACTATTTGATCGATGATATACCTAAAAACGTAGGAGTTGTATTTGTCCCAACAAATGTTGAAAAAGGTTATTTGCCAAAAACTTCACAAGAAAGAGTTAAGTCATTAATACAGTTGAGAGACAAATTAAAAGCAGCTGACCTAACAAAAATTGCTGCTGATCCAATAATTGAAATGCCAATTTATCCTGGTTTTACAAATTCGCTCTCACATTATATTGAATATCGGAAAATTGATTCCGAAACTCCAATGATGACCTGTGTTGGTAATGTAACTGAGTTTATTGCAGCAGATCCAATTGGGATCAATGCCTTATTTAGTTGCATTTCAGTTGAACTTGGGATTCAGTTGTTATTAGTAACAGATGTTAGTGCAAAGTGTAGAGGTGGAATAAAAGAAATTGTAAAATCTAGAGATCTAGCGTTTGTGGCAAAACAAAAAGATACTCCGCCAAAAGGACATGGAATAGAAATTTTAATGGCGAAAAGTCGTACTGCCAATGATATAGAGATTGTCGGATTCAAAAATATTGAAACTTTAGAAATCACAACGAAAGATGAAAATAAACTTTATCGCTTAGATTACGAACCTGATCCTAAAGGAAGCTTCACAATCTGGATTGATTATCACAAACAAAAGATCTACACCGCTCATCTTAAAGTTGGAACGAACAAACCAGACCTATTATTAATCTCAAGTAAAGCAAGACTGATCTATGAAGAAATCATAAAAAGGAATCTCATAACAAAAATTGACCATGCTTTCTACATGGGAAGAGAATTAGAGCGAGCTGAAGTCTGTTTATACCTTGGAAAAACGTACATACAAAATAAACAAACATTTTGTGATGAAAAAATAATTTAGAAAAACTGGAATGATTCATTTTTATCTCAGATATTTTTAATTAAAAAAAAAGAAATAAAGTTTTAAAAGAGAACATATATTCAAAATATGAATAAGTTCTTATTACCAAAACTAAAAAAGAACATCGGTTAACGAAAAAAAAAAAAAAAAATTAGAAATGAAAGAGGTTGACCAAATGAAACTTGATGAGAATGCTAAATATACAAAAACTCATGAATGGGCAAGAAAAGAAGACGATGTTATTGTTATTGGAATTTCTGATTTCGCTCAGGGTTTGCTAAAAGATATTGTTTATGTTGAGTTGCCTACAGAAGGCACTACATTCCAAAAAGGAGATAAAACTGCAGATATTGAGTCCGTTAAAGCAGTTGAAGAACTAAAAACACCAGTTGCAGGGGAAATCGTAGCTGTGAATAGTGTTCTCGAAGATTCTGCAGAATCTATAAACGAAGATCCATTTGGCGAAGGATGGTTTATAAAAATTAAGCCAAGTAATCCAGCAGAATTAGATGAATTAATGTCTCCTGAGGAATACGAAGAGTATGTGGAAACTCTCGATCATTAAATTAACTGGAGTACTGATCTTTTCATGAATACTGAAAATGAAGGATCAGCAAACGACATTCAGAAGGAAATGGAGAAATTCCTTGGAATAGAAAGTGTAGACGAATTATTCAAGGATATTCCAGGTTCTGTTCGTTTAAAAAATCCTCTCAAACTTCTTGGACCAATGTCCGAAAGAGATTTGTCAATATACATTGATAAAATTCTCGCTTTAAATAAACCAGTAGTTTCTTTTCTGGGTGGTGGAGCACAAGACCACTATATCCCGGCAATAGTACAAGAAGTTATCACAAAACCAGAATTACTCAATGCATATACTCCATATCAACCTGAAGTAGCTCAAGGCATGTTACAAGGAATGTTTGAATTCCAAAGTTTAATCAGTGAAATAACTGGCCTAAATGTAACTAATTCCTCAATGTACGATTGGGCTACAGCTATTGGAGAAGCTCTTTTGATGTCAGTCAGAATCATGAAGAAACGACAAAAGGTTTTGATTTCAAAAAGCATTCATCCTGATAGACTATCAGTTATCAAGAATTATTTAGCAGGACCACAGGTTGAGTATGAAATGGTGAATTTCGATTCAGAAACAGGGGAAGTCGATTTAGCTGATCTAAAAAAGAAATTAACTGAAGATATTGCTGCTTTCTATTTTGAAAATCCAAACAGCTTTGGTGTAATTGAAAGTAAAGCAGAGGAAATCTGCACTCAAGTACATGAAGTCGAAGCAAAAGCAGTTGTTGGTGTAGATCCTATCTCATTAGGAATAATGAAACCACCAGGGAAATATGGTGCAGATATCGCGGTTGGTGAAGGGCAAGGTTTAGGCACTCCCATCAGTTTTGGTGGACCTCACTTTGGATTTTTCTCCACAAATTATAATCCTAAAACAATACGACAAATGCCCGGAAGACTCGTTGGGTTAACAAAAACCCAAGATGGAAAACAGAGAGCCTATGTCTTAACACTATCAACACGTGAACAACACATACGAAGAGAACGAGCAACCAGTAATATTTGTACGAATCAAGCTATCCTAGCATTTGGTGCTGGGGTGTATTTATCGCTATTAGGTCCTGATGGCTTAAAGAAAACAGCGGATTATTGTATTTCAGCTGCAAATTACCTTGCCAGCAAGATAAATGAGCTTGAACATTTTGATGCTCCAATATTTACAGGAGCACATTACAATGAATTTATCGTTCGGGTTAAGAAAGGAACAATGGCGAAACTAGAAACAAAACTCATTGAACAGGGTTTTGTTGGAGGATACACACTTGAAAAGTGTCATCCAGAATTTGGTGAAACAGCAATATTCTGTGTCACTGAAATGCATACTATGGATGAATTGAGTAAACTCTTGGAAGTGCTAAGTGTGTATGATAAAGAATTAGGAGGAAAATAAAATGCCAGAAGAAAAAACAACTACACTTGCATTTTACAAAGAACCTTTAGTTTTTGAATTAGAAGAAACAAAATATGAGAGATATTCTCCTCCTAGCATTCCTAAAGAAATCAAGAAATCGGTGAAAAAACCGCTTGCATTAATTCCTAAGGAAATGCAAAGAACTGATCCTCCTAACTTGCCTAAATTAGCAGAATTCCAATTAGCTAGACATTACTTACATTTAGCACAAATGAATTTCACCGTGGATAGTGGGTTTTATCCACTTGGGAGTTGTACAATGAAATACAATCCAAAAATAAATGATTTCATTTCCACTGACAAACGCGTAGCTATAGCACATCCATTCCAACCTGCAAGAACTGTACAAGGTAATATTAGAATACTTTACGAAACCGAGCAAATGCTTAACGAATTAGCAGGAATGACAAGGACAACATTGCAACCATCTGCCGGAGCACACGGAGAATTAACAGGGATAATGGTAATTCGTGCATATCATATCGATAAAGGAGAAGGAGAAACAAGAACAGAAGTTATCATCCCAGATAGTGCTCATGGAACAAATCCCGCAACATCAGCAATGGCAGGATACAAAACAGTAGTAATCAAATCAAAGAAAAACGGTTTAGTGGATCTCGAAGCTCTGAAAGCAGCAGTTAGTGAAAAAACTGCAGCACTTATGCTTACAAATCCAAATACCTTAGGATTATTCGAAGAAGAAATTATTGAAATAGCAAAAATAGTTCATGATGTTGGGGGATTGCTGTATTATGATGGAGCTAACTTCAATGCAATAATGGGTATTTGTCGACCTGGTGATATGGGATTTGATGCAATTCATTTCAACCTACACAAAACCTTTGGTACTCCTCACGGAGGGGGAGGACCTGGTTCTGGTCCAGTAGGTGTTGTTGAAAAGCTTGTACCATATCTGCCAAAACCATTGCCTGAATTCAGCAAGAAAACTGGCAAATATTATTTGAATTTCGACATACCAAAATCGATCGGAAAAATCAAAGGCTTCTGGGGTAATTATAGCGTAATTGTCAGAGCATATGCTTATATGCTTTCGTTAGGAGCTGAAGGACTTAAGCGAGTATCAGAACAAGCTGTTCTAAATGCTAATTATCTCAAGAAAAAGCTATTAGATTTAGGTGGCTGGGATTTGCCTTTCGCACCTGAAATTCCACGAAAACACGAATTCGTTTTAGATGGGGAAGAACTCAAGAAAGAAACTGGTATATCCACACTAGATGTTGCTAAAAGACTTCTAGATCTTGGTTATCATGCGCCGACTATCTATTTCCCATTAATAGTTCATGAAGCACTTATGGTTGAACCAACAGAAACTGAAACAAAACAAACTTTAGATGACTTCACAGATGCAATGAAACAGATCTTGAAAGAAAGCAAAGAAAATCCTGAAATTGTTCTTAGCGCTCCACAAAATACTCCCGTTGGTCGAATTGATGAAGTCTTAGCAGCGAAAGAACCAATTCTGACTTGGCGAATGTTGAAACAGAAGGAAGAAGAGAAGTAATTCACTTCTCATTCACTTATTTTTTTAT
>JABLTI010000086.1 GCA_013166835.1 Promethearchaeati archaeon
GTAATCATGTTTGTATTAACTGCAGGATTCATCTTATCATTAATTGTTGGTTATTGGTTAACCCTAGTCTTAGAAGGTATATGTCTCATTTTACTTTTTATTATTTACAATGTAATGTTTCCAAGAAAACAAATGAAGGTTATTTCAAGTAACTGAGCGTGAGTAATTTTACACGCTCAACTATTACTTTTTTTTTATCCATAAATTATTAAAGTAAATAAGCAAACAACACTAGAGTGTTTAATGCAATGATGAAAGCAATAATATATGAAAAATATGGCCCACCAGAAGTTCTTCAGCTAAAAGAAGTAGAAAAACCAACACCAAAGGACAATGAGGTCCTGATAAGAATTTTTGCGACAACAGTAACGAAATACGACTGTTGGGTGAGAAGTAGTACAGCCCCTCCTGGGTTCCGGCTCATGAGTCGAATAGCTTCAGGTATCAGAAAACCAAAGAAACCTATAATTGGAATGGAGCTCGCTGGAGAAATTAAGACAGTAGGGAAAGATGTAAAATTCTTCAAGAAAAGTGATCAGGTTTATGGAATCTCTTTGAATGATATGGGAACATATGCTGAGTACATATGTCTGCCTGAAGATGTAGTAGCAATAAAACCGACTAATATGACCTATGAAGAAGCTACCGCTGTTCCTTATGGGGCATTGACAGCATTGTATTTCCTAAGAAAAGGAAATATCCAGAGTGGTCAAAAAGTACTAGTTTTTGGTGCTTCTGGAGGGATAGGCACTTATGCAGTTCAGCTTGCCAAGTACTTCGGAGCAGAAGTTACCGGTGTCTGCAGTACCACGAAAATAGAATTAGTAAAATCTTTGGGTGCTGATAGGGTAATTGATTACACTAAAGAGGATTTTACCAAACGTGATGAAATCTATGATGTTATTTTTGACACCATAGGCAAGAGTCCGTTTTCAGGTAGTAAAAGATCGTTAAAGAAAGAAGGATTCTATATTTTTACAACTTTTGGACTACCAAGACTTTTACGAATACTATGGCTTAAACTGACAAGCAGCAAGAAAGCGATACTCGGGGCTGTTGACTCAAAGAGTGAGGATTTAATTTACCTCAAAGAGCTAATCGAAGCAGGAAAGCTAAAATCAGTTATAGATAAACGCTACCCATTGGAACAGATTGCTGAGGCTCACAGTTATGTCGAATCAGGAAACAAAAAGGGACAAATAGTTATAACTATTAGACCATAATAACAAAACCTAAGATTGTGAAAGAAATGGAAAACAATGAAAAAATGAATGCAATTGTATATGAAAAATACGGTCCACCTGAAGTTCTTCAACTTAAAGAAGTAGAAAAGCCAACTCCCAAGGACAATGAAGTATTAATTAAAGTTCATGCGACAACAGTACATAGAGGAGATGTGAGAATGCGAAAATTCGATGTTCCTCGCATGCAATGGCTCTTCGCGCGAATGTATTTAGGTTTTAGAAAACCAAAGCGAGCTATACTTGGGATGGAAATAGCTGGAGAAATTGAAGCAGTTGGAAAAGATGTAACACTGTTCAAGAAAGGAGACCAAGTATTTGCTTCTACCTTTTCAGCGGATTTTGGTGGTTATGCTGAGTACAAATGTATGCCTGAAGATGGTATTCTGTTACCAAAACCAACTAATATGACTTATGAAGAGGCTGCTGCTGGTGTAGTTTCTGGAGGAGTTACTGCATTGTTTGTTCTTAGAAAAGCAAACATCCAGAAAGGACAAAAGGTTTTGATCTATGGAGCTTCTGGAAGTGTAGGAACATTTGCTGTACAACTTGCCAAATCATTTGGTGCAGAGGTCACTGGGGTTTGCAGTACAACAAATGTAAAAATGGTAAAATCTCTTGGAGCTGATAAGGTCATTGATTACAAAAAAGAAGATTTTACAAAAAGCGAAGAGACATATGATGTTATCTTTGATGCTGTAAGCAAGACTTCTTCTTCACAATGTAAAAAATCACTGAAAAAGACAGGAATTTACCTTGATGTTGACAAGGATTCTGGTGGCAAAGAAAAGATTGAAAATTTAATTTTTCTCAAAGAACTTATCGAAGCAGGTAAGCTCAAAACAATCATAGATAAACGCTATCCAATGGAACAGATTGTCGAAGCTCATAGGTATGTTGAAGCTGGTCATAAAAAGGGAAATGTAGTAATAACTGTAGTAAATAAAAAGAAATAACAAAATTGAGGATTAATGATGAAAGCAATTGTATATGAAAAATATGGTTCACCCGATATTGTTCTTAAATTAAAAGAGGTAGAACAACCTATTCCTAAGGACAATGAAGTTCTGATAAAAGTACATGCTACTGCAATAAATTTTGCTGATAGTGGTTTAGTTAGAGGTAAGCCGTACTTAGGTCGCTTATGGCAAGGATTATTCAAACCGAAAAAACCAATCCTCGGATCTGAAGTAGCAGGGCGAGTTGAAGCGGTTGGCGAAAACGTAAAACGATTCCAAACAGATGATGAGGTATTCTGTGATATAGGTGATATTGGTTTTGGCGGTTTTGCTGAGTATGTGTCTGTTCCTGAAAATGTTGTTGTGTTAAAACCAACTAATTTAACATTTGAGGAAGCAGCTGTCGTACCTGTATCGTCTGTAGTTGCCTTGGAGGGGCTTCGTGATCATGGTCAGATTCAGTCAAGGCAAAAGATTTTGATTAATGGTGCATCAGGCGGCATAGGAACTTTTGCTGTGCAAATTGCCAAAACTTTTGGGGCTGAAGTAACTGGTGTTTGCAGTACGAAGAAATTGGACTTAGTACGTTCGATTGGTGCAGATCATGTCATTGATTACACCAAAGAAAATTTCACCAAAAGTGATCTACGTTATGATTTGATTTTTGATATTGCAGTAACTCACTCAATTTCAGATTATAAACGTGCATTGAATCCCAAGGGAGCTTACATTGCATGCGGATATAACCCAACCTCTCTATTCCTAGGTCCTTTGATTTCAATATTTGGAAGAAAAAAGGTGAAATCATACATGGCAAAAATAAATACTAAGGATCTGACTTATATGAAAGAGCTTATTGAATCTGGTAAAGTCAAACCTGTTATAGATAGGCGTTACCCATTAAGTAAGGTTCCTGAAGCTATCCGATATTATGAAGAAAAACACTCTCAAGGAAAAATTTCAATAACTGTGGTTAAATAACTATGAAAGCAGTAATACAAACAAAAAAATCAGGTCCACCAGAAATTCTTCAGCTCAGAGAGATTGAAAAACCTGTTCCCAAGGATAATGAAGTACTTATTAGAATATACGCAGCATCAGTAACTAAAGGTGATGTCCTATTTCGAGACCTTTCTTTCATATTTAGACTCCTTTTCCCTATATTTGGATTTAAAATGAAAAAAATTCCTGGACATGAATTAGCAGGGGAGGTGGAAGAAGTAGGTAAAGATGTAACACTGTTCAAGAAAGGCGATCAAGTTTTCGGAACTACTTCTGGATTGAGTACTGGTTCTTGTGCTGAATACATATGTCTATCCGAAAAACCAAAGAAAGGTGTGCTCGCACTTAAACCAATTAACATGTCTTTTGGTGAAGCTGCTACTGTTCCTATAGGGGGATTAACTGCACTGGATATTATAAGCAAAGCAAATATCCAGAAAGGACAAAAAGTTTTGATTTATGGGGCTTCTGGAAGTGTTGGTACTTATGCTGTTCAGCTTGCCAAATACTTTGGTGCAGAAGTTACAGGGGTATGCAGTACCTCAAATTTGGAATTAGTGAAATCTTTAGGAGCTGATAAGGTAATAGATTATACTAAAGAAGATTTCACTGAAAAAGGTCAAGTTTATGATGTTGTCTTTGATGCTGTTCGTAAGCTATCAAAGTCACATGGAAAAGAAGCGTTAAAGAAAGAAGGGATCTATCTCTCCGCTAGTGATTCAACACATGAAACAAATGAAAAGCTAATTTTCCTCAAAGAGCTTATTGAAGCTGGAAAACTAAAATCAGCTATAGATAGAAGTTATCCTTTAGAGGAAATCGTCGAAGCTCATCGTTATGTCGACAAAGGACATAAAAAGGGGAATGTAGTTCTAACTTTAGACCATCTTTAGATGAAAAATATACTAAAATACTTTGTAAACACTGGTGACTTTTATATGAAAAAGAAATTGTTATGGAGATTTAGATTTATACATATGGTAAATACTTTCATGAAAATTGGTGTAAATAGACTCAAAATTGGTGATTGGACTGTCCCGGAAATTACCCCAGAAAAATTAAATGAGCAAATAAATGCAAATCAATCTCCATTATTACTTTATGTTCTCCGCATTTATGGAGAAGAGGGACTAATTCCAAAAGCTAAAACTATCCCTACAATGAAACTAGTATCTTATTTAGACCGTCTTGAACCATATAAAGAAAAGAAAATAGTAACCGTTTGTGGAGGTGGGGGAATGTCTTTGGTTGCGGCTGATATTTTGATTCAAGCGGGTTTTAAAGATGTCAAAAGCTTAAATGGTGGCATGGAATTGTGGAAAAAACGTGGATTTCCCACATCCAAACCTTGGGAACAAGCTAAAATGAATTAAATTTTAAAATGATGAATGGCATTCCTCTCGTATAGGGCATGTTGGACATTTTATTTTTATCATATAGATATAATTTCCAACAACTGCAAGTATGAAGCCTACCAATGCTATTATAGCTAGATAATTGAAATTCCTAAAGAACGAAGTGATAATTAGAATTACAGGTAAAATCCATACTATGAACATTACCCAAGCCCAATGTTTTTAACCTACATGTTTATGTAAGAGCGTTTTACTCCACTTATCAATAGTCATCAATTTCAATGTAGGCTTTTCTTTCTCATCTTCTGTTGTGGTTTCTTTAGCTTTGAAATAGCAGTATCTGCACATTGTAAATGGCATAACCACGAAGTAAAACAAAACTGAATATATTACATAAGCCACAGCAGCCCATCTATGAAGATAAAATGATCCCCAAGTACTTAGAGCTATTATTACTAAAATAATGAATACAGGTAATGGTTTATAGAAGGGACACTTTGGATATATCCCCAAAAAATATATTTTGGACTTCTTTTCTTCTGTCATTTTCATTCACAACCAGATTTGCCTAGCTAGTTATTTATTCTTAAAAAGTTATTCTCTCTAGAGTTGATGAAACCGTATTTTACATAGATAAGTAAATATAATTTTAAACTAGATATAGATGAAATTTGTTAGAGTTTAAATTGAAATCATTGGTGTTTTAGAAATGGATGAATCTTATCGAAATAATCCTTCTGTAATGAGTTATTATCTTAGAAGCGTGGTAAGATATTGGCAAATCATGTTTAAAATAATATTAAACAGATCTGTATGGTCTGAAATTACTGTTGATGACTTACTTGAACGCATAAATTCTAAAAAACCACCGTTAATACTTGACATTCGTACTATTCAGGAATTTAACGGAGTTGAGGGACATATTCCAAATGCTCAGTCAATCGCCCTTTCGAAAATAAAGTCTAATATAAAGGCTCTTGAAACATTTAAAGAAAAAGAAATTGTCACAGTTTGCCCGGGAGGAGGATTATCTTTGGCAGCTGTTGATATTTTGGTCAAAGCAGGTTTTAATGATGCTAAGAGCTTACTAGGGGGTATGGATTTGTGGTCCCAAAAAGAGTATCCCATCACTAAGTCTCAGAATCAAGTTGAAAAAAAATAAATACTGTAAACTAGCTAATATAATCGAGATGAAGCATTCTTTGGAGGAAAAATTGTGAAAGAAGATGTTATGTCCAAAAAGAAATCGCTACTTATTGTGTTTTCATATCATCACAAGAATACAGAGAAAATCGCTAATGTAATAGCTGGCGTCCTTGAAGCACAAATAAAAACACCACAACAAGTAAACCCTGAAGAACTTCAAGAGTATGATTTAATCGGTTTTGGCTCAGGAATCTATAGTGAAAATCTACACAAATCAATTCATGAACTTGTTGATAAAATACCACAAGTCATTAACAAGAAAGCAGTCATTTTCTCAACCAGTGCAATAGCAGAGAAAAACAGTAATCACAAGAAACTCAGGAAGAAATTGCAATCCAAAGGTTACGAGATTATTGATGAATTCAATTGTCGAGGTTTTAACACTAATAGCTTCATGAAATTTTTCGGGGGAATGAATAAGGGTAGACCAAATGATAAAGACCTTAAACATGCGGAAGAGTTTGCTCAAAATTTGCTAAAGAAGTGAATATAAAGACTAATCCATATTCTTTTTATAAATTTCAAAACTGATCAAGTGAAAAAAATGAAAATTAAGGATATACTTTCAATTGTAGAAAATGACTATGTTGTTCCTGATGGCGCAGATCTTCAAAGCATTACCTCTGAATTGGAAGTTAATTTAGGATCACTCGAACTTGATGTTAGAGATAACAGCTTTGAAATTCTCTATACTTGGTGTGCTAAGGGTTTGTACAACGATTCAGAACTTATTGCACTTGGAAATAGGATGGCTACAAATTTAATTGTAGGTCTTGGAGAATCTGAGACAAATAATGTATTATTACGATCATTTTCCGCTTTAACCTTTTGTGGAGTTATTAATGCTGATAGATTATTTTCAGAAGGAAAAATAGAAGGAAGAAAATCATTTTTAACATCTGATCAATTGAACAAATGGCTTGATCAAACAATTGAATACTTTCTAGGTGAACAAGATTTCCGAGGATATATAGATGAAATTAGTTGGGCTCATTCGATTGCTCATTGTGGTGATCTCTTGAAACAATTCGCAAACAACCAACACCTGAAGAAAGATGGGCACATTAAAATCCTAGAGGCTCTGGCAAAGAAGCTTATTCATCCAACCAACCAAATCTTTTCCACTAATGAAGATGGTCGACTAGGTAGGGTTGTTGCAGCAATTTGGAAGCGAAACTTACTTTCACTTGAAGATTATGAAAAATGGATAGAACAGATTGTTAACCCATTTTCAGATATTATATGGAACCTTTGGAAGATAGATCCCAGTACTTTTAACGTACGATTGAATGCTCGAGCAAATACTCGATTGTTTCTGCATACACTTCATTTTATGCTTCTTTTTGGAGCTAAGGGAATATTCAGCCCGAATGACCCGGATTTCAAGAACATATCACAATATAGAGATTTGGTAGCTCAAGCAATTAAGCAACTGGATAGCAATGGTTTCTATTTTGAAGAAAAAGAATGAAAAGAAGAAATCTATTTTCTTTTTTAATTTCTTATATTATTCTTTTGGCCTAACTCTATCAAACCACTCCCAATTTAATTCAAGATTTTCAGTAACATCGTTCAATCGAGAGATTTCATCTTTTGACATTTTCCATTGTGTAGCATGAATATTGCTTTCTATTTGGCTTCTTTTCTTAGCTCCAGGTATTGGGATTACCTCTTTTTCTTTTAATGTCCAATTAATGGCTACTTCTGCTGGAGAGACTTCGTGATTCTTTGCAATTTCCTTTAATGCTGCAAATAATTCTCGAGATCTCTCGAAATTCTCTTTATGTCTAAAGAGTTCATAACCATTGCGAAAATCTTTCTCAGGGAATGTTGAGTTTTCATCATATTTTGTTGTCAAAAATCCACTAGATAGAGGACAATAGGTTAAGGGAACAATTCCTTCTTTTTTGAGAAAGGGGAGAATTTCTTTTTCAATATCTCTTACTATGAGATTATATTCTACTTCATTTAGTATTATCTCACCATTTTCTAAACAATCATTTGCTTCCTTTACTAGAGCGTTCTGATAATTTGAGACACCTACATAACGTATCTTACCTTCAGCTAAAAGCTCATCCATTGCCTTCATTGTTTCAGAAATGGGAGAATAAGCCCAAGGCCAATGACATAAGTAGACATCAATGTAATCCGTTTGTAATTTCTTTAAACTGTTATTGGCTGCCTTTATGACATTTTTGTAACTTAGATGATGATGAGAAACTTTAGTAACAATAATTGCGTCTTCTCGATCTCCACGCTCTTTGAACACTTCTCCAATGTATTCCTCAGTTAACCCACCTGCATACTCCTCTGCAGTGTCTAATAGATTGATGCCATTATCGAGAGCATAATTTAAACAATCGAAAATCTGTTTTTTGTCTTGTATTCCTTTGAATTTATGACCAAAAGCAAGTGTTCCTAAACCAATTCGTGAAATTTTTAGATCTGTTTTTCCAAATTTTATTTTCTCCATATTCCATAACCCAATAAAATTCATCTAAAAATTACTTCTTATTTTCGTTCTATTTAACTTTATTAGAACTCTTGGTTTATTTAAACCACTGAAACGATTTCGAATTTCTTCAAGAAGCATCTTTAATTGAAAGATTCGCTCTCAAGTATCTTCCATGCGTTCTAAACGAAAAACAACAGGTTTTCGACCATCAGTACAAGAAGTGTGAATTTTTCCTTTATCTAGTCTCCAAAAGTTACCACCAAAGAAGAGAACAGACAAATCTTTGTAAAGATCCCTCCAAGCCCACATACAGAATCCTTCAGGCATAACATGGATGTCCTCGACTATGATTTCATCTCCTTCTTTGAAGTAACTACACTTAGTAACCTTTTCCCCAGTTACCTGTCTAATCTCATGATCAGGTCCAAAAACATCCTCTGGTCCAAAACGTTTGACTACTGTTATTTTTACTTTATTCTTCTTTATTTTCATGCTTAGTCCTTTCTCCTGCTTTAATCAAATACAACATCATTATTTGTGTTTCAAATTTCAGATAAAAATTCTTTTTAAACATCGTAATAAATTATATCTTGTTTTATTGCTGATAGTTTATCTGGTAAATAAGAAAAATAGTCAACTAATAGCTAAATAAGCATAAAGTTTTGTAATTTTAGAATTAGAAAAAAAAAGAATCAACTCAAAAAAAAAGGTAAAAAGAAAAATCCAATTTGGAAATTTCTTATTTCTTTTTTAATCTTCGAGAGATAACTACTGTAATTGTTAAGACAAGTCCTATTGTCGCTGCCGTAACACCAAAAACAATGCCACCCTCAATTGTCGTTGTAACAGTTTGATTCTCAGTAATCGTTTCTGGTGGTAGAGTAATCGTTTCTGGTGGAGGAGTGATTGTTATTGTTTCCGGTTCAGGAAAGCTTAGAACATCATTTGGATCAGAATCGGAAAAGAGTTCAACGCTATCTATATATCCATCTGAATCAGTATCTGGCAGAAGAGGATCAGTATAAACATAACCATATACATCTGCTCCTGGATTAGAAGGACTGTACATGCCATTTACCTCATAACCATCAAGTAAGAGATCTTTGTCTGTGTCTGCATCTACAGGAAGAGTGCCTTCGGAATATTCTTCGGTATTATCAAGGTAATCACTATCTGGGTCATCTGAAGCATCATCAATTAGTGGATTTAATCCTCTTTTAACTTCCCAACCGTCGGGTATGCCATCATTGTCAGTATCATCATCCAAAGGATCAGTGAGATAATAGTATATTTCTTCCCAGTCGGATGCACCATCATCATCTGAATCGTATTTAGCAGGATCTGTATTGTAGTAGAATTCTTCAGTGACATCATCTATATAATCACTATCGCTATCTATAATACCTGTCTTGAAAATCGACCCTCGAAATGCTTGCCAAGGAGTAATTCCTGAAGAAACAACATCTGATAAACCAAGGCAATATAGCTTGTTATCATTACAGCCAATTACAATTTCTAGGATGCCATCTCCATCCAAGTCACCAATAGCAGGAGAACTTCTAGGAATATCAGCTAGTATATAATTCCACTCTAATGCTCCAATATTACTTAAACAATAGACATTGCTATCAGCAGCACCTACTATAATTTCTACTGTTCCGTCATTATCTAAGTCGGCGATTGCAGGTGTGGAACCAATTGTGGATATTGAATAATTCCATTCAGATGTTCCTGTATGACTCAAACATAAAAGTTTTCCAACCACTGAACCAATTAACACCTCTAACGTACCATCATCATCTAAATCATAACAAACAGGAGCTTCATCAAAGACTTGACCACCAGTTGCATAGCTCCATTCTAAACTTCCTGAATGATTAAGACAAAATAGAGTTCCAGGTGTTGCACTACCAAACAAAACCTCCAAAGTCCCATCATTGTCTAAATCAGCTACTCCAGGGGAAGTTCGACCATTTCCGATGCCAAGAAAGTCCCACTCTTTGCCACCTGTATGATTGATACAATAAAGTCTATCATCCATTGAACTAATTAATACTTCTAGTGTTCCATCATCATCCAAATCAGCAATTGCAGGGGAAGATTGATGGATATCACCAGAGGTAAGATATTGCCATTCCAAACCACCAGTATGATTCAAACAATAAATATAATTGTTAAAGGATCCGAAAACAATTTCTAAAGTTCCATCACCATCTAAATCAGCAATTGCAACTCCAGATGTAATATCTGCTGCTGCTCCAGTTGCTACATAGCCCCATTCATAGCCACCTGTATGATTTAAACAAAATACTATATCATTTTCATTGGCTACAATAATTTCCAACGTACCATCATTATCTAAATCAGCGAGAGCTGGAGATTCTAGAATGCTACCACCAGTTGTATAGTTCCATAATTGGTTACCTGAATTATCTAAGCAGAAAAATAAACCATTATTACTCCCTACTAATATTTCAAAAGTGCCATCTTTATCAAGATCAGCTAAAGTAGGGTCAGAACGTATATCTGATGTAGCTGTAAATGACCATTTTTCAAATGCAGTCATTGCTTCGGGATAAAAGGCTATTTGTTCATAATCTGTCGCTTGTTTTGCATCAATATTTGTCGGTAAGCAAAAAACTACTAATAAAATTACTAAAACTAATTCTTTCATTAACTTACTCAATTTCCGTCCTCCAATTTAAAAGAAATCATTAATAAATCATTCCAAGAATATTTCAGTATTTTGGAGGAAAAAAAACTCAAACTCGCACAAAAATATGTTGAAAGAAAAAGAAATTATTTCCTTTTTCTTCGAAGAATCAAAGTAGCAACTGTTAAACCAGTAGCAATTATGAATACAAATGTTCCAATGAAAATTCCAGTAGTTACAGTAATAGTTTGGTTCAAGGTTGAAGTCTCGGGTGGCACGGTTATTATTTCTGGAGGAGGAGTCACAGTCACTGGTGGAGGAGTGATTAGAGGTACACTTAGGGGATCATTAGGATCTGTATTCAAAATAATTTCCAAACTATCAATGAAGGTATCATCATCTGAATCAATATTGGTAGCATTAGTATGAACATAACCTGAAGCATTTGCTCCGGGATTGAAGGGATAAAAGAAGCCTCTATGCAATTTCCTATCTATTGTAACCAAAAGATGGATTATGAGGATGGTCATCTGATTTGTGAGATATGCAAGGAAAGAATTCCAATTCCTGCATGCTCTGAATGCAACCAAACACTTGGCATTGGAGTTAAAGAATTAGAAAACGATTGAAGGGCTGAATTGAGTAATGCCTAAATTTCTGCTGTTCTAGTTTTTCTGGAAGATTCAAATTTTACTTGTAAATTTCTCTATATTATTTTTCTTTAGATTAATGAGAATTCTCTTTTTATCAAAAGTAGCAAGTAGTTATAATTTTATATAACTAAATAGTAAA
>JABLTI010000087.1 GCA_013166835.1 Promethearchaeati archaeon
ATTCCAAAGAGAAGCGAAATAGCAAATATCATTACTGATGAACTAATAGCATATTCAAACCATCGGAAATAATTGATTCCTTGATCTAGTTTTCTATTGTAAAAATCATTAATTCCTGGTATTACTGTTAAGAAGTGTGCAATTGCTGATATGAATAGAAATGCTGCTGCTAAAATTGCTAATGGTATAATATTATCAATAATAGTAAAATCCGGAACCAAATCAGGTGGTGGCCCTGGATCGAAAAATCTGAAATCAGTTGATATATCTAATTTGAAATCTTTGACACCTGGAATAACGAAGCTTGCAATTAACATAAATGTAGCTTGAACTAAATGAAGTGCACCCATTATTCCATTGAAACGTCTTAATTTAGGATAAGTAATTTTTGATTCTGTTTCACGAATTCCTTCCATTCATCAATCCTCTCCATTTTAGAAGTTTTTAATAAAATGTAATTATTAAAGAACAATAATCTTTTCTGAATATAATAATTATAGTTAATTTTCTGAATTTTACACTGGTAAAAAGTTAATTATCTATAATTTTTAGTTTATATTGATTAAAAAATTGATAAACTATATAACATCAAGTTTAGTTGATTTGCATGATTCACTCAGAAAGAATCCAGAAATTAAATAATCTACCTGTAAATAATACAAGTAATTTTATTGTATATTGGATGCAATCATCAAGCAGAACTGAATTTAATCATGCCTTGGAATATGCTATTGAGAAATCAAATGAAATCCAAAAACCATTAATTGTTTTTTATGGTTTAACAGATTCTTTTCCAGAAGCAACTGAAAGACACTATTATTTTCTACTAGAAGGACTGCAAGAAGTGGAATCGAATCTAATAAAAAGAGGGATTAAATTCGTAGTGCAGAAAATCTCACCAGAAATAGGAGCTTTTGAAATTGCTAAAGACGCAGCTCTAGTTGTTGTTGATAGAGGATATTTAAACATTGAACGGAAATGGCGACAATTTTTATCTGGAAAATTAGATTGTTCTCTTATTCAAGTTGAAAGCAATGTTGTTGTTCCTGTTGAAGATGCATCTGATAAAGAAGAATTTGCAGCTTACACTATTAGACCAAAAATTAATAAAAAATTGAATAAATATCTTGTTCCTCTTAATAAAAGAAAAGTCAATTTTAGCTCTAATGATTATGATTTCACAACTTTAAACCTTCTAGATCTAAATAATATTCTCAATGAATTTAATATAGATAAAACTGTGAAAAAAGTTTCTGGATTCACTGGGGGTTACTCAAAAGCAAAGCTCAATTTACAAGAGTTTATTTCTGGGAAATTGGAAAAATATGAAACTATGAGAAATAATCCAGTATATGATTATCAATCAAATCTAAGTCCTTTCCTACATTTTGGGCAAATCTCTCCATTAGAAATCGCTTTAGAAATTTCGAAAACAGAAGGTCAAGCTAAAAAGAATTATCTAGAACAATTAATAATTAGGAGAGAACTAAGTATAAACTTCATTACTTATAATCTAGGATATGATAATTACAATACGTTGAATAATCCAAGATGGGCAGAACAAACACTTGAAGATCATATCAAAGATAAAAGAGAATACGTATATTCCTTAGAAGAATTTGAGCAAGCAAAAACCCATGATTCTTACTGGAATGCTGCACAAAATGAGATGGTAATTACAGGAAAAATGCATAATTATATGCGAATGTATTGGGGAAAGAAAATACTGGAATGGACGGAAACACCTGAACTAGCCTATAAAATAGCAATTAATCTGAACAATAAATATGAATTGGATGGTCGAGATCCTAATGGCTATACAGGAGTTGCTTGGTGTTTTGGAAAACATGATCGCCCTTGGAAAGAAAGACCAATTTTTGGAAAAGTAAGATATATGAATGCAAATGGTTTGAGAAGGAAATTTGATGTTGAAAAATATGTTATGAAAATAAAGAATCTTGATATATATAACAACTAAAAAATGTCCTGCAACTAATTGAAACTGAAGAGAATTTATAAAGCAAATTGCAATGAATTATTGTAATTTAACAGGAGATTACATTATGCCAAGAAGGCCAGATGCAGAATTAGTAAAAACATCAAAATTTCGTGAATTAGAATTTTATATTATGCAAAAGAGACATGAAAGTGTCATTTATGCTGATATACTAATTGATCTAACAAATACTTACAAGTTTCTAGAAAAGTACAATAAAGATAAGAAGGATAACGAGAAATTAACTCTCTTTCAAATATTTTTGACTGCTGTTGTAAGAACAATCACTCTTCGACCTAAAGTCAATCGTTTTGTTGCAGGTCGTCGATTATGGCAACGAAACCGAATAATTTTGTCTTTTGTAGTTAATAAAGAAAAGACTGAAGAAAGTGAAGAAATAAATGCTATGATAGAATTTGATCCTTATGACACCTTGGAAACAGTTCAAAGTATCGTAAATAAGCAGATTTATGAAGCTCGACATTTGGAAAATCCAAATCAAAAAGATGTCGATTTTTGGGGAGGAATGCCTCGTTGGATCATTAGGTTCATGTTTTGGTTCATGCGTTGGACAGATGAACACAATATACCAATTAATTCCCTCATAGACGATATGCCATTATGGTGTTCGTGTTTTATAGCACATTTAGGTTCACTCAATGTAGATGCGGTCTTTCATCACCCCTTTGAGTTAGGAACTGCAAGTATCGTAATGATTATTGGAAAAATCCACAAAGCAGCAATAGTTAATCAAGAAACAGATGAAATTAAAATTAAAAAAGTCATGAAACTTAAAGCGAGTATAGATGATCGTATCGCAAGTGGGATATATACAGGACCTACTTTCGATTTATTTAAGAGTCTTATTGAAAATCCAGAGCCTCTGTTGAAACCACCAGAATTGACAGATGAACAATTAGATGCTCTAAAATTAAAGAAATACAAGAAAGAACGAATTGCTCGAGAGAAACAAAGAAAGAAAGATAAGAAAAAAAGAAAGAAAAAGTAAAAGAACAGAGCGACTAAAAGAATGTTGGCTCTGATTCATACCTTTCTTTAGGTGGTTCCATCTTTGCAGTTTCCTCTGGTGAAAGAATTTCAATAAGTTCGTATTTTGAGGTACCCATACCTAGTTTTTCTGCGTATTCTACAGTCTTATATGGATCTTTAAAGTGTCCAAAGAGCTGTTGGAAAGGATGTAATTCTGGTTTTAATTGGACATTATTTAGAAACGGTGGTATACTTGATTCAAGAAGACCTTCCTTTTTAATTAAGTCTAGAGTAGCTTGTTCAATAGCAACAGTATCTTTGCTGGCAAGAATACCTATTTCATTTACTACAATTGGCTGTGGCATCCCCATACAATCACAAAATGCTGTTATTTGAAGAGCGACATTGAAATTGAAGATTTTATTCTTATCAAAAGTGTCTAGAACTAATTTTGCAGCGATAGCTTGGAACTCTTGGAAAGCATTATAATTTTCTTGCTTTATTTCTAAAGAACCAACATCTTCATCAGCTTTAATACATTTCATACACTGATTGCAATTATAAAAACCAACTTTTAGTTCATGTTTATCTTCTTTATAGTCAATGCATTTTTCTGGACAGGATTCCACTAGTTTCTTCGCATGTTCTGGAGTACATTTATCTGCGTCCCAATATTTATCGTAATGTACTACTGCATGAATTTTGTTCCATCTTGTTTTTGCGGCAAAACCACCGAGAGCGATATTTTTTATCACTCCACCAAAACCGGGTAATCCATGTCCTTTTGCATGGGCGAAGTTAATTAGCACGTCAGCATCATGTAAAACTCCTGCTAGATCAACTGAGTCGATACCTTTGAAATCAACTTTTTTAGTATAGACGTAACCATCTTTGATTCCTGCTACAGGGATTATTGGACAACCACAGGTTTCTTCAGTATACCCTCTGTTTACTGCATTGTAAACAGCTGTTGGATTGTCAGTCACAAAAGGAACACCACCTGTTTTTTTTATTGCTTTAACTAGTCTTCTTACAAAAAAGACTGGAACAGTTTGGTATCCATCATTAAAACCGAGATGCATTTTGATAGCGACTTTATCCTTCTTTTCAATGGAAGAAAAATCAAGGGACTCAAGGATTTTCTCATATTTCGCACCAAGAGATGCAAATCGATTTGCTTTACCATGTTGTAAAGAACCGAAATAAACTTTCGAGGTCATTTTTTTCACACTTAGAATTAAGTCAATGTTTTCTATCTTTAATATGAATGTAGTATTTTAATTCTTTGTAAAATTAAATGAAAAAGTCGAATTATAGTATTGATAATAGCTTATGAGCTTGAAGAGAAATACCATACAACTCAGTGGGTAAAATTTCTGCTAAAATTTCTGTTATTTTGAATAATTTTCGATGAGATATTGGTTCGACTTTTCCTATGGGAGTGACAGGTTGTATAACAACAGGTACCTCTATTTCTCGGATTTTATCTGCATACATTCGAATATCATCAAGAGAAGTTTGTTCTGTTACTACTATTTTGGCAAAAACTTGTACTGAATGATTGTTCAGAATCGCTAAGGATTCCATTTCTTTTTCAATAAGTTTATCCCATTCACTCTTTTTCACGCTATTAGCAGATCGATCCTTTATATCAACACAAGCATAAGTAATGCTAGGAGCAACTTTTGCAATACGTTTTGGAAAATAACCATTTGTTTCAAGAAAAACAGGTTTTTTAAAATCATACAATTGATTAACTATTTGATAAAAGAATTCTTCTTGAAAAGCAGGTTCTCCACCAGTTAAAGATACAGAATGAATGTCTTTTGTTGATAAATTTAATACTTGTTCTACTACAAATTCAGGACTTACAGGATTTTTATATGTTGTAAACTCCCATGTTCCAGGTTTCTTTTCAACTTTACATTCTGGATATTCGGCGTCCCGAGAGTGTGCGGTATCACACCAATCACACTTCAGATCACAACCGGCTAATCGAATGAAAATTTGCCTTCTGCCAAAACAAGACCCTTTAACTGATCCTCCTTCTCCCTGATAAGAACTGAAGATTTCTACAATACTACCATTAATGGAATTCTTCTTAACACTTTCTTTTTTATCTTTGGCACTCAAGGTAAATTCTCCATTCTGTAATATCTTTTCTTTATTCTAATACCTATTATTATTTATCATAAATCGTTGGGTCCTTAATTGAACTTTCACTGAATCCTCGTTTTCTACGCAAGCAACTCTCACAAATACCACAATGGATAGGCCTGCTTTTTTGATCAACCCCTTTAGGATTGTAACAGGAACTGCTGAATTCAAAAGGAACATTGAGTTTGACCCCTAATTCCACAATCTCTTTTTTTCTCATTCCAGCTACAGGACTAATAACACTTACTTTTGCATTTAGTATGCCTCTAGATGCAGTTCGAATAAAATCATCAATGAATTCTTGAGTGTTGTCTGGAAAACTTGTTCCTTCTTCTAGATTGAAACCTGTTATAATGTCAACATCATTTCCAATAACTTCTGAATACGAGGAAGCAATGGATAGGAATAACAAGTTTCTCCCTGGAATCCAAACAGATCGAGCACTTTCTAAACTTGAGGGTAGATCATCTAATTCATCCTTAGATAATTTTGGAAGTTCTTTTTTACTTCCTTGTGCTAATGCGCTATCAATTCTTCTTGAGAAATCAGCTAAAAACTCAAGACGAATAAACTCGTGATTGTTTGTTTTCACTAAACTCCCTAGTTTCTTAGTGGTTTGTACTAGAACAGTTTCCTCTTTAGAACCATATTCAAAAGTGATGCAGTCTACTCGTTTGTATTGTTGCTTTTTTGCCCACCAAAGACAAACCGTTGAATCTAATCCACCACTTAGCAGTATAATTGCTGATTTTTGTGACATTTTTTTTCACACATTATTCCTTAACTTTATCTAGGATATCTTTTGCATTGATTAAGTAATGAACTTTGATTGAGTGCTCTTTCTCAAAATCTGCTAAGCCTTCAGATCTATCAATGAAGACGAAGAGATCCTCCACTGTTGCTCCTTCCTCTCGCAAAGCAGTAATTGCAAAAGCTTTACTAAAACCACTCGAAACTAAATCATCAACAAGAAGTATTTTTTGTCCTTTTGTGATTTCACCTTCAATCATTTTTTTAAGGCCGTGCTTCTTCGGTTCCTTCCTCAAAATATAATATGGTTTATTGAGTTTATGAGCAATTAAAGTTCCAAAAGGTATAGCGGCCATAGGAATTGCTACAATCCCCTCTATATCTGGAAAATGCTTGGCAATATAACTCACTGCCTCATCAATCAAAGAGTTAAATTCTTCCGGAAAATTAGGGATTATTCGTAAATCAATATAATACTTTGATTTTGCACCAGAAGCAAGTGTAAAATCACCAAATTTTAGCGCACCTGTTTTTTCAAGCGTTTTCAAAATATTATCCTTTGTGTTTGCTTGTTCTTCAGCCATTAACTCACACCTTTGAAATACTGTAGACCTCTTTCTTTTATCTTTTGTGCTCCCTAAAATTGGAATTATTGCTCGATTAAGAATATCGGGTACAAAAATGAAGAGAATAATATTCGTAGCAGTTCTCGAAATGGTAACAACTATTCCCGCTAATAGTGCTACAGCATAAGCTGCAAAAGAGAAACTTACTTCATCCCCAGCTTGAACTGAGAGAAGAACCCAGCCAAAATTCACTATCAAATCATAACTAATAGTTAGTAATCCCCCAACAACGCCCATGAAGAATCGCCAGAAGTATGTGGGCTTTTTGTATAGTATTCTACCAAGTAAAGCTCCTGTTAAAGCAATTAGTATGTAAGCAATAATTTTAAACGGAAAAATAATTGGTCCTACACCAAGCAATGTTGTAGAGATTATTTCATAAAGTGATGAAGATAAAATCGCTAAAATTACACTATAAAGCGGTCCTAGAATTGCACCTCCAATAAATAATGTCAAAGACATCAATTCAAAGAAGGGTAAATACGCGAACAATGTTGCTAAGGCTACACCTAATGCAGTAAAAATAGCAAGGATAGTAATCTTAACAGTTGGTCTTACTTGTGAGAACTCATCTAGAACTTGAACTTCTGTATTTTCTTCTTTTTGAAGATCATTGATAACAGAAATATCATTCTTAGTTTCAGATGAATTTTTTGGCATAGTCTCTTCCTTCAGTTTTTCAAACTAGTTTTTTTCTTACATCGCCAAACTATTGAAAAGGCAACTATTACTAAGAATCCACTCACAATTGTTATTGCCGGAAAATTACTAGTTACAGGGGGCAAAGGTATTGAGGAATATGTTAGGTGCATGCTTAATGAGAAAGATCCTGAAGTAGTATTTGCTGAAATTAAAACCCCAGTTTGTGGTTCATATTCCAATTCTGTTGTTTGAAAACCATCATCATAACTTATTCTATATGTGTCTACTACTGTATCAATAACCCTGCCTGTATCATTGTAAACAATGGATGCATTTTCTCCAATAAAAGGAGTTACATCTGTAAGCACACCCCAATCTGGTTCTAAGGAAACCAAACCTCCATACCAAGGTAAAGCTGATAAACCAAGGTTAAAACCAATATCTTGATCATGAGTTGTGACTGATAAATTTCCTATATCTAAATTCCCAGTTAAATATTCCTTATTTTCTATTTCAACCGAACTAAGTGCAGTAAAACCAATTACATTGCTTTGGTTTGCATGCCAATTAGCATAGAAACCCCAAGTTGAAACATTGTACCATTCAATATTTCCTGCTGAAACATTGTCTATAATCCATGTAAAATTTTCTCCATAATAGAGTTCTGTGGGTACTTTTGCTGAAACATTTTGAACTATAACACATGAAATTAGTATTGTTATTATAATAAGCAAATAGCCACTTCTTCCATTTTTCTTTAAGTGCATAATTTATCCTTCCATTTTATGAATAACTCTTGTAAATCCAACTTATTTCCTTGGCATTGTTTTCGCGGATATTGAATTTATCAGATGCAATACTTCCAGCTCCACCGTCAACATAATATTTCCAGTAGTTGTCAACACTCTGTTCAATACCAGCTATTGCTTCAACAAATATCCCACTCGGAAAAGTCCTTACTTCAACAGTTATGTTTGCTAGAAGCAATATGGTGTAAGCACTGGTTGTTTGATTCGCTTCGAGAAGTATTGTTAGATTAATATTTTCTCGAAATCCGTTGAAATCAACAATCAATCTTACTTGCATTTCTTCATCTAAGTCTGTTGAGGTTGTTGAATACCCAAGTTTTTCTCTTAGAGAATCAGGCAATATTCCATTGAATGGGCCAAAAATTAAACCACCAGTTATTACGAAAACTATCAAAATAAATCCGATTATTGAAAGCAATCGATAATTTTTCTCAAAGAAATTTGCCATAGATTCACCTGAAATTAGATTCTAAATAGGTTAATATAACCTATTATTTTCCTTTTAAAATTCTTTCTTTCCCTCGGGATTGTATTTCGAAAGGTTTTATAAAAAGAAAGTCTTAGCTGAAACATCAAACATTGAGGATTATTCTAATGTCAGACAAAAATTTTACTACTCTTAAATCCACAATAGATAGAGTTGTTGTATATTTAGATGGTGCGAGAATTTATCGCTCCGGTAAAGCTGAACTCAAAAAGGGGTTCCAGCAAGTGTGTATTCAAGGTTTAACAAAGAATCTGCACAAAGATAGCGTTAGGGTTTCGGGTAAAGGTAAGGGATCCTTGGGTGCAATTGATGTGGAAACCGTTTATCAAGAAGAGGTTTCACATGAAGCTTTGAATGCTTTAATACTAGAAGAAGATAAATTACAAAAGGAATTACTAGTTTTAACTCAAAAATTAGAATTCGCTAGCTTACAGAATGCTCGATTAAAAGCTTTAAGTGATAAATTCTCACTTGAATTTCCACAATGGTTAGCATCTGGCGAATCACAGTTAACAACATTAAATGAGTTCATTGATTTTGAAACAAAAAGAAATACTGATTTCTTAAAGCAAAAGCAAAAACTGGAAGAAGATATAGAGAATCTCCAGAAAAAACTGAACACATTGCAAGCAAAAATCAATGAATATCGAAATCAATCTCGAGTAGAACAGACTTATACCATAACAATTGGAGTAGACGTAAATACTGCAGGTCCATTTGTTTTTGATATGTCTTATCAAACCAGAGGCGTCACTTGGAATGCTAATTATGATGTCGATTTGCAACCTACTAAAGCAATTCTCAAAGGAATAGCACAAGTTGTCAATCGAACATTAGAGGATTGGAAGAATGTTGAATTAGAAATATCAACTGCTGTTTTCAAACCAATCAGGGTTATAGATCCAAATCCATTCTACATTGATATCTATGATCCATATGCCAGACCAGCACCAGCACCAAAAGCTAGTCGCTCCATGAAGAAAATGAAAGCAGGTGCAGCAGCATTCGCCAGTGTAGCTGAAGAAGCAAGAATGGATGATTATGAGAAAGAAGAAGATTTGTTTGAACCAGTAGCAGAAATGAAAGAAAGCGCTGCCGGAGTACAAAGCTATGTAATTCCTGGTAAATGGACAATCCCATCTGATGGAAACACTCATCCAGTGACTTTAACTATTACTGAATTGAAAACTGAAAAAGAATTCTATTGGGCAGCCACTGACGCTCTTGGAGTTATCGCTCAAGATAAGCTTACTAATGATGACGAAGTAATTCTTGGTGGAAACGCTAAGGTTTATTCTGAAGGTGAATTCATAGGTGAAACACATATCACTAGGGTTCCCCCAAGAGACGAATTCAAATTAGGTGCACGAGAAGAACTCAAATTAGCTGCTAAAAAGAAACTACTCAAGCGAGTCAGAGAAAAAGCAGGTTTAGTCAAAGGTAAACGTGCTATTTCTTATGAATACGAACTAGAGATTAAGAACTTCCGAAAAGAAGCTTCACAAATAACGCTAAAAGATGCAATTCCTTATTCCCGATCTGAACGTATCAAAATCAAGGGTTTTGAAGCCAGTGTTGTACCAGTAAAAGATAATCTTGGTATTTACACCTGGGAGTTAAAACTCAAACCAGATGGTGTAACCAAAATAACCTACAAATTCGAGGTCGAATGGGAAAAGGATTATGAAATCACTCCAACTTTGCCGTGATGCTTGTGAAACTTAAAATTGTGCCTATAAGTAATCAATGGTTAATCTATCAAGAAGTAGACGGCAGTGAGATTGTCATAGGAAAGATTAGGATAACACCTAATTCTACCATTTTTCTACTAAATGATTCAGAAGCACAATTAGTAACACGAAAAATGAACAATAAAATATTCTACAAAATTACCTCCAATGGAACTGTTTTGAGAAGTTTTTATTACAGGAATAGAAGCTTTTCTTTTCTAAAATGGAAAACAAGCGATGATTTTCCAAAAATTCTGAAAGGTTATTTAAAATATTCTCGAATTTTCCTTAAATACAAAAATAGTAAAATCGCAACTTCATTATCAATTACTAAGAATGCTTATATTTTGAATATACAATCTTCCTCCGATTTTCCTCTTGTTGTTCTCCTAGCTTCTTTTTACCCTTTTTTGAGTAACTGAGCATCTTTATCTCATTTTCAAAATATTAGAAAGAATAATTATACTGCTTGCGCATATTATTGTGAGTATTTGGTGCGTGAATTATGTCAGAGGATTCTTCAGTAGAGAAAAAAACAGAAAACAAAAAAAAGTTTTCACTCTCGAGACTGAAAGTTGATAGGAAATTCGTTTTTATTACAGTTTTTCTAGTCTTATCTGTTGTTGCTCTTGCATTTTCAACAAAGTTTCTCTTTGATTCCAATATAGAAGAATGGACAGTAACACAAGGACTATTTG
The DNA here is from genome assembly GCA_013166835.1 of Promethearchaeati archaeon. Classification (GTDB taxonomy): domain Archaea; phylum Asgardarchaeota; class Heimdallarchaeia; order JABLTI01; family JABLTI01; genus JABLTI01. The sequence goes on from JABLTI010000087.1 coordinate 10,886, forward strand.
AGGGAGAAAAAGGATCCTTATATGCTAGAACACCAAATGATAATTGGGCTTATCATGAAAGCTCAGTTGCATACGGAGAATGGGAATGGAAACTTCAATATTACGGATCGGGTTCTGCTTCGATAACTTTTATTGGTTTGAATAAGAATTATACCAACAAAGCAAAAACCCCACAGGGATATAAGCTAATATTCCAAATCGGTGAACGGCTTGCAATAAATCGACTCGACAGTTCTTCTTCTGAGGTGGAATTAAATTCTACTTATTTTGTTCCTATAGCAAGTGCTGTGTATGACGTAAAAATCATTCGTACACCAAATAATCAGACTTTTAGGGTTTATGTAAATGACGCTTTAATGTTAAATGCCACAGATAGTACTTATACTACTTCTGAAGTTTTAGAATTGTCCTGGTCTAATATACAAGAACTTGATTGGATAAAAGTAACAGATTCTATTGGGGAAAATAGTTGGAGTGACTTTTTCACTGGTTTACCTTCTGCTGATTCTGATAATATTTTTACAAAAATTGCTTTATATGTACCATTCATAGCCCTCGGATTAGTAATCCTTCTATATGTTTTAAGGCTACTATTTTCAGATAGTAGTTGGACAAGGTCTATTATGCCTTTGATGTTAGCCATGGTTATTGGTTTAGGTTATGGGCTATTAGTTGATTTCATTCGTGACTATCTTCCAAAGGTTACTCCTGATGTCA
>JABLTI010000209.1 GCA_013166835.1 Promethearchaeati archaeon
AGTCTAAGAAAACCCTTCAATAACCGATTATTATCCATTCCAAAACTATAGCTTCCGCCCATATGCATCCCTCAATATATTATTATCAGTTTATTTATTTAAAGATTTAGATAAAATACATATAATTACATAGATGTACATCCATATGAAGGTTTTTAAAGAGAGAAAAATCTACTTAACTACTTGATAAACTAGTCTAATATAGTCATCCAATTGTTCAGATTTCAGTAAAGTAAGGGTAATTGGTTCTTTAATATCTCTAAATAAATTAAGACAGTCAGCTCCTTTGATGTTTGGAGATATTAGAATACTGATCTCATCAATTAACGAGCTTTCTAAGAAATAGCTATTGAGTTTTCCTCCACTATCGATTACTAATGTTTCAACATTGTATTTCTTCTTGAGAATATTCATTGCCTCTTTATAATTCACGTATTTCTTACCAGTCTGTATATAGTCATATTTTCTTGCACTCAAATACTCAAGATAAGATTGAGGAGTTTCCCCCGAAACAAGTACTATAATATTTCCGGAATATTCAGATTGTCTATAGAAATGCAACCAATTCTCCATTTTTCCTTTGCTATCAACAATCACCCAGAATGGTTTTGCTTTCTTTGGTTTGTTAAAATCAGATTTCTTCTCGTTCGGAGTTTCGTCATTTATCCAAGAAAATGCAGTTACAGAACCAAACATATAGACGTCGGGTTTATATTTTCTAACAATATCATAGTGTTTTTCCATACTTACAGGGATACCGGTTATTGACATATCCAAACTGGTAGAATTATGCATTATTACTCTCATAAATAACACTGTTATTGATATGTGTTTATCAAAGTTATGAACAAATTATGAAGAGAGTATCCAAGAAAATTTCACTATATTTTTTTTGGACGATAAATTCCGGAATCTTGTTTAACTTCTTTCTGTAACATTTCAAAAGCATAAGCTGAAGTAGAAAAAGTTTTAGCATCAATGGCTTTAGCAATATTTGCTAGTTCTTCATCAAACATCCTCACAAAAACTTCGACATTTGGATACTGTTGCCTTATTGCCACAGTTAAAATTATTGCATCAGAAAATAATTCTTCAGTATTCCAACAAATATAGATTTGCTTGATAGAATTCAAATCATATTTAACTTCAAGATTTTCGATAAATTGGATTTCATCTTTATGTGGACATACATTTAGCAAATCATCATACACTGCTGGTTCAATTTCAGGATCTATAAGGTGTACAAGCACTCCAAGTGTTTCTCCAAAATGCTCTGCAATACGTGTAACTAATGTATCATTCCCAAGAACTATGATTGCATCATCTTTTGTTAATGATTTACTCCAATTCTTCACAGATTCCATTGCCCATTTTGAAGATGAAAAGGTAAAAGCGCCCCATGGTTCACTTGTCAAGTACTTCTGGAAATGCTCATTGAATACCCTCATATAAAGATCGCATGTGGGATTTAATTCTCTCACTTTTTCAGCCGCAATCAATGCTCGACGCAAATCCCTAGTTACACAAAAAACTTCTTTGCATTTTCTAACTCCAGATAACTTCATAATATCAATATCAGTGTAATCCCCAACAACAACAGGTTGTCCAAAATGAATCAAATCTTCAACCTTATCATAATCAATTTCTACTAATGAATAGGGATGTCTATGTTCATGCAAATAATCAATAATTCTTTCTCCGAGATGATTGAATCCTAAAACAACAGAATGATTTCTCCTACTTGAAGCAGCTCTTCTAGATCTTATTAGTGGATTATATCCATAAATCTCCTGTAAAGTAGTTACAATAAATGCTAAAATTAGTAATTCAAATAGAAGTGGCCACAAGAATCTATAGAAATTGTAGAATGCTGATGTCGATTGATTGATACACATTGAAATTAAGAAAACATTTCTTGCAGTGTTATCTTCTTCAATAATTAAGAAAACAATTATTCCAATCAACCAGAATAAAAGGAATAAAGCAAAAGGCAACACAAATCGTCTGAACTGATTCCTTAATGTTCTGAATCTGTTATTAAGTCTCATAAGTAATAAACACATAGAGTGATAATTAAAGATTTTTAGAGAGAGGAAAACTCTCTCATTGAAACAACTTAGCAGCTTCAGCCATTTTTTCTATTACTTTGACTTCGAATGGGCAACGTTCTTCGCATTCTCCGCATTCAGTGCAATCAGAAGCGTCTGGTTCGAAGGCACTATACTTGGCTTTAATGTCATCAGTTAATTCTATCTTTGCTTGATCAAAGACCTTGAACACACGACCTATATCGATATCAGCAGGGCAAGGTTGACAATGATTACAATAGACGCATTCACCAGTAATGTATTCATCGAATTCTTTCAGAATTAGGGAATAATCCTTCTCTTCTTCTGTAGCAGAACAGTATGCTAGTGTTGCTTCTAATTCTTCGATACTAGCAACACCTGGAACAGCAGTTGTAACTCCAACTTGGTTAAGAATATAATGCAAGCATTTCGCAGGTGTGATCATCTCTGGGATCGTCTTCTTTTCTAAACCCATTCCTCCAGTACGATATCCACCAAGACTTACTTTAGCATTCTTACGAAATAGAATTCCTCCAGCATAAGGCTTCATTGCTATAACACCAATATTCTCTTGAGCGCAAAGAGCCAATACTTCATTACGATTTGGTAAAGCATTGTTGGCTAAATTAATTTGATACATAATCACATCAAAATTGCCATTCTCAGCAGCCTTTTCTACTACTGCAAGACTATGAGTACTAATACCAATGAACTTTGCTTTGCCCTCAGCTTTAAACTTTAATGCTAAATCAAGTGGACCATTTGGTTTCAAAATTTTCTCTTCAAAGTTTGTGGGACCAAGAACGAAATGAACATGCATTATGTCAACATAATCAGTGTTCATGATCTCAAGATACTTTTCAAAGGTATTAGTACAAGATTTGATACTTCGATTCTTCTTGTACTTGCCTTTGTATTCAGACGAACCAAGATGATGAACAAGAACGACTTTATCTCTATAACCTTCTATTGCTTTACTTACTTTTGTTAAGTGCTCCTCAAAATTAAAAATTATATCGAAATAATTCACTCCATTCTCAATGGCTTTTCTAATCACAGAAGTTATTAGTTCAGGTGATTTCTTTTCTAGCCACTCAGTACCTATACTTACCTCACTAATTTTAAGACCAGTTCTACCTAATGTACGATACTTCACA
>JABLTI010000210.1 GCA_013166835.1 Promethearchaeati archaeon
GTGGATGCTAATACCTTAATTGAAAGCCCCGCAAATGTACTCCATTGTTGGTCCAATGAAAGCAGTGAAAACTTGAGTTTTAGTTGTTAAAGCACCAAAACCTACCCAACCATCGAATTACCTAGAAGAACCTAGACAATAAAAACAATCCCTCAATGAACGAAAGATTCAAAAGGAAGATTTGAACAAAAAACAATACACGGAAAGGCCGGGTAGTCTAGCACGGTATGATACTTGGTTTGGGATCGGAAAAAAACAAGGATGCGTCCTACCGACAAAAAACTAAGTGGTCGCGGATTCAAATTCCGCCCCGGCCACCATACCTTTTCAATGTTTATTATTTATCAATATTAAATAGAAATGACTATTTTTCATCCGCAGAAAACTTTGACATCTTCTATTCTTAAATCTGGAAGTATGGCACTTTGGTGTTCTTTTACTTCTTTACTTATTCCTGAAATTTGCTTTAACCAATCAAAGATTTTTCCAGAGACCATTGCATCTTTTAAGCAGAACTGTATTTCTCCTTTTTCAACATAGTATGCTCTTGACAATTGTGCACTAATCATTCCCGAACCTTTTTGTGGGAATCCGGCCATTGATTCAATTAATACACCTTTATCGATTTCTGCAAGTAATTTCTCTTGCGTTTTTTGTCCAGGTAGTATAATTATATTGGATGGATATATTTCCGGTTTCGCTCTATATCCTACACCAATTATACTTCGAACCAAATCAAATGAGCTTGGTGAACGACAAGCATTACCTGTTGTCTGTGTGGCCATTTTCTTTGCTGATTTCATATAGTGCAGGTAGTTTGTGAGTTTGCCTTTTTCTACTAAAACAGTTTTTTGTGATGAACTTCCTTCATCATCAAAATGTCTTGAAGAATAACCTCCATCAAGAATTCCATTATCTATTATCGTTAGATCTTCTGAAGTAACTGTGTTACCTAGTTGATTAATCCAAGCTGATTTCTCAGTTAATATATTGTCAGCATTTAACGCTTCATTCAAGACACCAAGTATTTGGTAAGCAACTGAATCACTAGCAAATATTGCCGATCCTTTAAATTCCTCTACTTTCTTTTTTCCAAACATGGTAACAATTTTTCTCGCTAGTTTTTCACCCATCTTTTCTGGTTCTAATTTGAGTTTTCTACTGACTGAACCTTCATAACAGCCACCTGTAACTTCATTTGCTTGTTGTCCACCACCTCCAACATAGAATATTGAATAAGTTCCTTTTTCACTTATATTTACACCTTTACTATTCATTAATCCACGATATCCCGCTCGGAGGAGTATTCTACCTGTTTTGACTGTTATCCGTTTATCAAAATCCTCAGCTGAATCTATAGCTTGCTTAGCTATCTCAACGGTTTTTTCTAGAGAAATGCTTTCGAATTGAGAATCATATAGATTATTAATTGCTGCTTCTTTTGTGCTTTCAGGAAAACTAATGTCTATATCTTTTCGACTCATCTTAGCTACATTCTTCGCATTCTCAAGAGTATCATCAAAGCTTCTTTGATCTATTTTATTACTACAAGAAAATCCCAGATGTCCATTAACTATTGCTCTGAACCCTGCTCCTGAATCCACTAATTTGTTTTGTGTAAGGATTTCAGAATTTCGAATATTTACTTCAATTGTTTCATATGCGGAAAAATACGCTTCATAATCATTAGCTGAGTCTTCTTTCATTGCTTTGGTAATTGTTTGTTCAGCTAATGAGTAGACGTTCTCCCAATCTTTTTGTACTTGACTCATCTTATTTTCCTCCGGTTCCTCCAACTAATATCTCACAACGTATAGTCGGAGCAATCCTTCCTTGTATTGCAAATTGAAATTTCCCACAAGCTCCTGGTCTTAATACATCCTCTTTGTTAATTGCATCAATAGATTTGAAAACTTCAATTGCATTCCCTGACACATTTGCCCCTCGTAATTCTTCTCCAATTTTTCCATTTGTTATTTTAAATGAATTTTGGAATCCAAAAGTAAAATCACCACTAATATTTGCTTGACCACCAAAAGTTCCTGTTAGATAATAACCTGATTTAATATCCTCAATCATTTCTTCTTCAGTGAAATCGCCCGGTGCTAAGCCAATATTTGTTTGTCTGATCAATGGTTCTACACTGTAATCCCATGCATGACCATTGCCTGTTGGAAGAACTCCTGATACAGCAGCACTAGTTCTATCATGAAGATAGGATTTTAATATTCCTTTATCAATTAAAACAGTCCTCTTACACTCAATTCCTTCATCATCATATGTAAAATATCCAAGTCCATTTGGAACTAGACCATCATCATAAATGGTTGCTAATTTCGAAGATACTAATTCCCCTATTCTATCACTAAATCCTCCACCTGCCATTGCTAGATCAGCTTCAAGAGGATGTCCTAATGCTTCATGAAGTAGGGTTGCACATAGTGTTGGGTGAATGATTACTCTGAACTTTCCAGATGGAGGAGATTTTGCTTTCAACAATGCAACTGCTTTAGTTCCAACTTGCTTTCCTAAATCATAAGGTGATTTTTCTGCAAATAACTCAAAACCTCCCGCATGACCATAATTTTCTGATGCCGGACAAATTGTTCCATTTTCACGAGCAATTGCATTAACATACAGCATTACTCGAGAGTAATGTTGTTTAATTTTTACTTCTTCTGAGCTTAGGAAGTGTTTGTTATCAGTTATTGAAATATATGTGATTTCACTGCTCTTTACTCGATCGCCGGCATCCATTAGACCTTTATTTGCTTCTTTTACTACATTTACAATCTCTTCTGTTGAAACATTATCAATATTTTTTTTCATTGGAGTTGCAATATCAACCTCCATGCTCTTACAGGATTGTAAATTAATTTTTTGAGTTTTAGTGGTAGATGCTGCTCTTGCTAAATTTATTGAATCTTCTAAAATCGAAATAACATTCTCTTTCCTTTGCTGGTTTGTTGAACTAAATCCCCATGATTTATTATCAACCAAAACTCTAGAACTTATTCCATTAAGAATCACTTTTGAGAAATCTGTAATTTCTCCATTTTTCATTATACAAATTATCATCTTCCGTATTTGACCTCGAAGCTGCACTAAATTCGCTTGGACACTAATTTTGTGGATTAAACCTTTTTCTAATACATCTATCATTACAAACCTTCCGCGTATGGTTAAACTTGAATATACTAGTTTAATGTAAAATAAATGGATTAAGTGGTCGCGGATTCAAATTCCGCCCCGACCACCAATTTTCCCACTACATTTCTTTTCATATTCAATTAGCATTATAAATGGAAATCTTGAGAGAATTCTAGCAGAAGCCTTGTTTCTAACAAAAACAATTTTTCTCATCAGATTTTTTAACTAACAAGTAAACCAAATAGATTTAAAAACTCCATTTTTATTATTTGATTAATTACTAACTATTTTATTTATTAGGAGTCTACTACTAAATGTCTAAAGTAGCTATTGTAACTGATGGATCAAGTGATCTTTCGGATGAGACTATTAAAAAATATGATATCTCTGTTGTCCCTCTTAGGATTATTCTTGGTGATGAAATTTACAAGCTTTGGGGCAGAGATAAATGTGAAATTTCAACTGAAGATTTCCATAAAAAACTTGAAAATATATCTAAAGAAGACATCCCATCTTCTTCTGTCCCTTCACCGGGTCTTTTTGTTGAAGCCTTTAAAAATGCTTTAAGTATCGCCGATTCAGTTATTGCTATTTTTGTTGGATCTAAATTATCTGCCACCGTTAATAGTGCTCAAAAGATTATTCAACAATATTTACCTGATAAGGATATTACTATCTTTGATTCCGAGCAAGCCATGATGGGTATAGGAATACAAGTACTAGAAGCAGCAAGAATGGCAAAAGAAGGAAAAACAAAAAAAGAAATTCTTGAAAAATTAACTTACATCCGACCAAGAGTTAACAATGTTTTTGTACTTAAGGATCTTGATTATTTACATAAGCAAGGTCGCATTGGTCGCGCCAAAAAAATATTGGCTTCAGCTTTTAACATGTCTCCAGTTGTTTCGTTTGAGGATGGCGTAGTAATTCCACTTGGTGTTATTAAAGGAGATAAGAATGTTGTTGCTCAGATGACGAGATATGGTAAGAAAATTCTTGAGCTTACTGAAATAAATGAAGTATTTCTTTACCATGTTAGAAATCAAAGCGTAGCACAAGAAATTTTTGATGAAATACAAAAAGTTAATACTCAAAGTAGAGACATTCATTTGTACGAAGCGGGAAATATTTGTTGTGTTATTTCAGGTCCTAAATCAGTTTGTCTTTGTTATGTTGGTGAATTTCATAAAGATTGGTTGATGAAGTGAGAGTCTTTTTCTTGAGGGTGCACCAAAAGTATTCATTGCAGAACCCTCTTCCTCCTTCTTTCTTTTTTTAAGTGCACCTAAAAAAATCTCCTTTATATCATTAATCCAAAGTAAAATAGGCATAATAATTTCTTGTCGAGTGATCTGTTATTCTAGTGGTCGCGGATTCGAATTCCACCCCGACCACCAGTTGCTTTTTATCTTATTCTGAAGAAAGAGAAATTTTTGCATTTTATTTTTTAAAAAAGTAAAAAAAGGGGAAGAAAGCAAAAAAATTCATTTCTTTTGCTTGGTTTTTCTTCTATTTCGCAGCAGTAGCATCAGGCATGGGTGGCTTCCATAACCACCACTTAAGAATCTGTATGGTAATGATGATTCCAATTAGTGCTAGACCAACGGCAAGTGCATATGCTAAACCAAAAGCTTTCATCAATTCTATGCCCCAAGGTCCTTG
>JABLTI010000211.1 GCA_013166835.1 Promethearchaeati archaeon
CGCAGCAATAAAAGATGCAATAGCTTATTTCAAACGTGAATTTAAAGCTAAAGAAGTGAAAGTAACACTAGCGTCCAAATCTAGCCATCAAAAAGCGAAAGTTGCTGAACCAGGTAGACCCGGTATAGCTTTAATTTTTTAATTCCTAAAATAAGCTGGATAACAATTCCAGCTATTCAATTCTTTTTTCTGAAAGTGGTTCGAAATAATCAGGCAATGTTGTATTCAAAATGCAATCAGATTTTGGGATATATGGTTTAATGTCAATTATGGGAGTACTATCAAATGCATCGGTTCGGTCAATATAAATCTTGGTTCCCTCTATTTTTAGTAACTTGACAATTGTCAAACCGATAGGATTTGGGCGTACAGGAGCTCTTGTAGCAAATATTCCACTTTTTGGTGGTTCTCTTGTGGCATTTCTAATCATTGCTTTTGCTTGCAAAATTGATCGATCTTTTTCATTATCCTTTTCTGAAATCCACCAGAGAGTAATAATATGTGAAAATCTGTCCAAATATAATATTGCATCCTTGTATTTTTCTAAAATCTCAATCCATGTTTCCTCTTCATCTTTACGAACAAACCCAACAGGAACTATTTCAAAATAATCTATCACTATTTATACCTCGTTGTACAATTGTCACATGCAATAGCTTTTAATGATATAGTTTAATTAGTTTATTACACTTTTAACCATTAAATACATAATAAATGCAAAGGGGTTAATGCTCATGGCAAATAAAGGCTTACGAAGAGTGATTTGGACAACCGTTATTATTTTTATAATTTTATCAACTGGTGTTATGATCTTTGTTATAGTATGGAAACCTCTAAGAGAAGGAGGAGCAGGAGTAAATATCGCGATTCTTGATTCAGGAATAGATGCGAATACAAGACTTTATGGTTATAGTACCTCCCGTGAATTAAAAGACAGGATAATTCTAGAGAAGAGTTTTGTAACAACAGAATTTGGCTATGATGAAAATGAATCTTCTCTTGACATAACCGAATATCGCCATGGCACACTTATAGCGTTACAGATAGCTGGTCGATCATTTGGTATTGCCCCACAATCAAATCTTATAATAGGAAAATGTGCTGATTTTGAAGGATCGGCAACGTATCCAGCTATTTATGCTGCATTTATGTGGGCTGTTGAAGAAGCAGATGCAGATATTGTGAATATTTCTCTAGGTGGACCGATCCTTGAAAATGATACTATTGTTGAGGCAATAAACGATGCTGCAAAAACAAAAGGTGTTTTAACTGTTATCTCAGCAGGAAATAGTGGAGATAGTGCTGGATATTCAACTTCAAGTATTGAAGGGCCTGGAGATGCATTACAAGCAATAACTGTTGGAGCAACAACATTTGATGGTATTGCTGATTATAGTAGTATAGGTCCTTTAAAAGATCACAGTATAAAACCTGATTTAGTAGATTCTGGCTTCACATTAATTGCTATAGGAACAAGTTTCTCAGCACCTAAAATTGCTGCAAAAGCAGCTGTATTGATGTCTTGGTGCAATTCAGAGGATTACAAGACAACACCCGGTTTATTGAAAGCCGCATTAATGCGTAGTGCTTCTTTAAGTCAAACCTATCCAGTCTACTATTATGGAGCAGGAGAACCTGATGTGGAATTGGCCAAAACAATCATAACAGAAGCACAAAAATCAGGAGATATTCCATTAGTTAGTTATGTTTTACCTGATACTTTACCATTCTCACTAACAAAAGCATTCCGTGGTGATATTTGGAGTTTTCCACTAACAATAATTACTCCGATAGAACAAACATTTACTTTTACAAGTTCATTAGCGCCAACACAATCAATTATTGATGTTGAGTCTGCAGTAATAATTAATCAAACAGCATTAATTGATTGTAAATTTGTAATATCAGATAATCAAACATTAGGTACTCATGAGGAAATACTTTACATAACTAGTAATTTAGGAGAATCATTAGAAGTAACTATATCGGTTGAGATAGAAGATCCAATTACACGAATTGGATTTGATACTTACCATTCACTTTGGGATATGGATCATATCTTAGGACAATTCAGTGATATGCGAGAACAATTAGCTAGAGAATCAATTGCCTTAATTGAATTACCAGACCTTAACAATTTCTCACAATTAAATAATTATGATGCATTAATTATTCCTGATCCCAACACATACGGCCTCTATCTTGAGGAGGATTTCTCTGTAGAACAATATTATAGAGAATTTACTAATGAGACATTGGATTATATTACTGATTTTGTTGAAACCGGACATGGGTTATTCGTTTTAGGAACTGATAACGAATCAGCTGCTTTTAATGAAACAAATCAGTTATTGAATAAATTCAATATCACGATAACAGAAAATACAATCCCAGCTCCTATTATTTTTGATGAAACAACAGGTGAATACAATGTTGCTCTCATAACTCAAATGAATACTACTCATCCGGTAACTGCCGGTCTGATAAATTTTGATTACTTCGGTTCAAGTTTAAGCATAATTGGAGATAATTCTCTTTCAGTTGCATGGTCAGGATTACAAACAAATGCTGCAGTAGTTGCACATACCTCGCCAAACAATACCTATGGTCGGGTTGTAGTTACGGGTTCAAATTTCATGATCGATAATTGGGCAATGAATTCTCAGTACAATTCAACTCATAATTTGGATTTCCTCTTAAACGTGATTGAATGGATTACAAATACAACAATCAATCCCATTATTGAACAACCAAACATTAATTCAAGAACTTTAAAAACTGTAACTTCTTCACAAATAATCTCACAAAATACAGAACTGTCAATAACTGGTTATCAACTAATAATTCCTAACAACGTTTCCTCGCAGAATACTCAACCAATTCTAGAGATTGCTTCTACTATTAAAAACAAACGAAAAAGAAACAATTGCTTTTAGAAGATAAAAGCAATAATATTCTTCTTTTTATCAGCCCATTCAATATATCCCTTATCTTCCATAATATTGAAAATACGTTTGAGATCCTCTATTGGAATGGTACTCCAAGTTTGACCTGCTTCTTGAATATCAATAATAGTCATGACTCTCTCAGCACCAGCAGCTCGACCAGTTTTAATACTCCATTCATAAATAATATCTGCCCATTCATCAAGAGTGCGCCAATAAAGTCGAAGTCGGATTTTCTT
>JABLTI010000212.1 GCA_013166835.1 Promethearchaeati archaeon
TGGGTGCTCCCTTCAGAATAAAATCCTGTTGCGGTTAAAAGGGAATGAAGATTAAGGGAGCATCACCAGGTTGGAATTTGAGTTTCCTATAGATAGTCTTGGGATACTTGTACAACTTGATCTAGAAATCCGGCTCAGGAAAAATCTATCCTCTGTAGCAAAGAATATAACATCTTCCTTGTTCCTGTAATGGATTTTTTCCTCAAGTTGCTCGAATCCCATAGTACTTTCTTTTTGAATTCTTTAATCTTTGTCTCGCAATTCATATTTGATTGTTCATGAGTGGTAAATATTGTTTTACCAAAACTATTCTTTTCTGGAGAGAAATTAAGAAGAAAAAAAGAATGGTTTGAAAAGAACTAATATAGTATTGAAATATTGCAAAACAAAGAGCACGAAAGAACATTTTCTGACTATTCAATTGGAGCGGCTGTTTGTGGGTTTGGATTTTCAGCAAGTCGAGGAACTTCGGAATCTAAATGTTATGAAATCTCGATAGGAGCAACGTGTATTTATGAGGGTAGTGTTGGAGATATACGAAATGAAGCAAGATTTGAAGAACTCAGGTATTCTTTTGGTATCTTTATCTATTATGTAACACACTCAGATGTTTACCTATCAAGTGATTAATTATTACGTTGAAGGTGCCAAGCCTTATTTTCCGTCTGTTGCCAAACTTTTCTTCATCAATAACTGGGAGTGGCTAACTGGTGTTGGCGGTGGAGTTCTTGGTCTAGCGATCATTATACCCACAAGTGTTGCTTTAGTCAAACGAGGAAAATTAAAACCAAAAACGAAAAAACGGATAACGAAGGGAACTAAAACTGCCAAAAAAACAACAAAAAAGAAATCAAAATGATATGAAATTTCTTTGGAAATCCTGAAATGGTCTGCTGATGTTATAAAAAAGAAACGAAATGTCGTATTTTCAGCAGGTAAATTAGGTTCAGCCCAAATTACAAATTGAACGTTAGCATTACTTGCATTAGAAACTGAGCAAGTTATAAATAGAATAAAAAGATTTGTTAGCAATCTTCCTTTGAATATGAAATGACTATCTCCAACTGTTCCTAATTTTCACCTTTGCTTTAGTGCGAGATTTGGTGCTTGGTCTTACATTGTAAATTTACATATACAATCTCTTTTAAAAAAAGTAGCTGGTCAAAAGATGACAAAAAACTAAGAAATGATTTTCCATTATGAAAAGGATTGAAGGTTATATGACCTTAACTACATACCTTCAACCGTTTTCTAATTTATTCTTGGTCGGAATCAAATAAACGTACAGCAGGAAAACCATATCCTGACCATGAATAATGTAGCTGGTTGATTTTCCACTTACCATTCACTTTTTTTAGGTTAAAAGTGCATCTTACTGGCCACAAGAATGTGTCTCCTCTTTCGTATTGAACTAAGATCATACTAGCATCATGGATGATTTCATAGAGAGCTCGTTTAGTATCCCATTCATTTTCTGTGTAATTTTTTATTCGAACTAAAGAACGATTTCGACTGGCTTCTGAACTTCGAGACTCGGCATCTGTTGCTTTCCTAGTAACCATACCAAAAACTACTACCCAAGCAAATTGACCGTCAAAATCAATTTTAATATCCACTTCTTCAATATATAATCGTAAGTTCCATTTATTGTAATAGTCATTGGTGTAAATTTCTCTTGCAACTTGAATTCCCTTACGCCATTCGAATTCCCCTGGAAAAACACTATTTGTTCCAATGATGTAGGTATCTTCTGTAAAGTTTTGAGTGACCCATTCATCTAACCTGTCAAGGTCTCGATTTAAGTACCAATCTTGATGGTCATGCAAGAACTGAATGATCTCTTTTTCCTCAGAAGAATATTCTCGTAAAGGAGCTAATTCTTGGGTTAGTAATTCTTGATAAGATATTTGCTCCTTTAGAGTATACCCTTTAGGAATATCGATGATATCGTTCGGAAGGGATTCTTCAATGATATTCGTAACCTTTTTGGTTATTCGTAATTCTTTCCCTCGAATCATTTGAACAATTTCTTCATAAATGGGAAAACCAGCTTTTTTGTCTAATTGATCATGAAACGAGTCATCAAAAATGGGGCACTGAAATCGTCTAGCTATCGTCATCAACTGATAATAATTCTTGAGATTAAAAGGAACATCATTAGTTGCCCATTGGTTCACTGTTGTGCGATTTCTATCCGCAGCAACGATTAATAATTCTTCACATTCCCAATTGCTAATTTTCTTCGATTGGTTTGTTTTGGTAATTTCCCCTTTATTTCGAGAACTATTCTTATATTGTAATCTAGCAACCTTATTCAAACGTTGGAGTAAATCTAGAGGAAGAGAAAAACTCGTATAGAGCTTTAATTTAGGATTTATGAAAAGTAATTTCTTTTCAACTAGATTTACTATAAGCCACCTTTTATTAGAAATTTGAATTAAGCATTTATCACTTATCCAAAATTCTTCTTGTTCCTTAATTTCAGGAATTTTTTCATTAAATCTTTCATGTTCATGTATATGCGTTTCAAAGGTTATATGGTGGAATTTTTCATCTTTTCTTGTCATCTGAATCATAGTACCAACTATAAAAGAGAATAATAGTTTTCGTAAAAGTATGAAAATTCGTTATTAAAGTATGAAGGAAATTCAAAGAGGAAATCGAAATTTATTTTCTTTACAATAAGAAATAACCTTTTCAATTTGTTCTAAATTGAGTGCGTAGGGATGAAAAACTATTTTCTTACCTTTGTCTCTGGGGTGATCAGCTATTGATCCCATTTTGTTCCAGAATTCATCTTTCCATTTGACCATTCTTAAGGGTGGTGGATTGCCTTCTGTTTTACCAATATTTTTTTGGCAAACTTTCATTATTTCACTTAATCCATCATATAAAAATTCGATGAATTCTTTTTGATCCTTTTCAGAAGTGATCTTTAGAAAATTCGCACAATAATCCCTTTTATTTCATCTGTAAGAATTGTAGCTTGATCTTTGGGTTGGTTTGAAGCTTCAAGCTCTTTATATTTTTTTTCTGAGAGTCTTTCAAATTTAGACATTTTAATCTCCTTTTCAATAAAATGAAAATGATTTAGAGAATTCAGTTTCTCTATAAAGTCAACATTAAAAAGGAGTTATCTAAGTTTATCCTTGAAAAAACTATTTAAGGTTAAAGAGCTAGTAAAATAATTTCAATGGATCACTATTGCAACTCAATCAAGGAATGCCATTCAGGATAAATTATTTCTCTCCTGCAGAAAATAATCTGCTGGTTAATATTAGCTTTCTTACAAATCTTATAAAATGCATTGAGAATTCTTTTTAATAAATGATTTTAAATTTTAATATATTTTTACCCGATAAGTAACTACCATCAATTTTTATCATTAAATTTCTTCTTTACTATCCTATATTTTAGAATTGTGAATACTTTTAACTTTTCAATAAGAAATCAGATTACGAGTTATTTATTTATGAGTGGTTAAAAATGAGAGTATTAATTTGGAATGATATGGAAGGTCCATCTGGTATTGATGACCCAAAAATGCTTAGTGATCCTGAATTTCCAAAAGCACAAAAATATGCTACTGATGATGTTAATGCTGCTATACGAGGTGTTCGCAAAGCACAACCTAAGGCTATTATTGATGTTTTTGATGGTCATGGTATGGGTGATAACCTTCTTGTTGATGAGCTTGAACCAGATTGTAATTATCTTGGTGGTGGTTGGATGACTACCTTCTATGAGATGGTTTCATCTAATAAATTACCCAACTATTCTGCTGTTCTTCTCCTAGGCCAACATGCCGGGGAAGGTACCAAGGGTGGTTTTATCAGCCACACTAACACAGGTGCAACTCAATTTTCTGTTAATGGTCAGTTTGCAGGTGAAGCTCCTCAGCTTGCTTGGCTGTTTGGTCATTTTGGTGTTCCATGTCCATTAGTTGTTGGTGATGATGCTGTTTGCCGCGAAGTAGATGCTTTACTACCCGGTATCAAATCTGTCGCAGTAAAGAAAAGTGAAAGTATGACAAAAGCCACTAGTCTTCCTCTTGATGAAGCGCATTCACTTATTGAACAAGCTTCTTTTGAAGTTATTTCTCAATTAACTGATTATCCTCCTTTTGTTGTAGACCCTCCAATAACAATTGGGATTGGTTACTCATTCAAAGAAATGGCTGACATCCATGAAAAATTCCCACGAACTACAAGAGCATCCGAGTACTCAGTCACATATATTGCTGATAATTATCTTGAAGGCTGGTTAGCTTACAGCATGGCTCGAGTGGTAATTAATTATTGCTTCAGGGATGGTCTTTTCAAACTCCTTATGAAACTAGACTTAGATATTTTTAAAGAGAAATACACTGAATATAGAACAGATCTCCATCAGAAAATTAAAGATGAGTATTCTTTCCCAATAGTTAAATATTGATAAATTTGGTTTAGGAAAAAAATTTCACTAAATCATCTATCCTTTTTTTATTATTTTTGAAAAATGTAAATTTAAAAAATGCAAGTGTTATACTGTAAAGAAGAAAAAAATTACATTCTCAAGAAAATGTGCAGATATTTGGTTAAGAGAAGAAATAAATGCATGTAAGAGACTTGGAGCAAAAGCAATTGTTTGTCTTGGTGATGTTGTTCAGAAATGGATAAAGAAGAAGATGACAGGTGACTTGAAAATCATTAAAATCCCTCATCCGTCAGGTTTAAGTCGTGCAGGGAATAATCCAAAAAAAATAGAAGGAATTCATGATCAAATAAAGTGTTTAATTGATATTTTAGATAATGACATTGTGGAACCTTTTTAGGAGTGCATGGAATAAGGAAATTTTATTTGATTTTCCTAATAATATCATCTATAGGAAGAAATCTTTTTTCATTCATTTCTTTCATTCTCTAGTATTGTCAAAGAATATGTTCAAAAAAGGGTTTAATATATATTAGCAATGAAAAAACTCTTCTGAGGAGAGTACTTTCAATCAAAGCTGAAAAGTTAGTAAAACAATTGTAATGGATCACTATTGCAACTCAATCAAGGAAGGCCATTCAGGATAAATTATTTCTCTCCTGCAGAAAATAATCTATTTTTTTTTCCTTTTTCCTGTTATGGAGTTT
>JABLTI010000213.1 GCA_013166835.1 Promethearchaeati archaeon
GCAACAAATCGTACAGTGGGTTCGTTAGATGGGGAATTCGTGGAAATTCAAGGGCACGTTGGCACTGTTTTTATCGTTAAAGGTGTTCCTTGGAAGATTTTAGCGATTCAAGAGGATAGGGTAGAGGTTGCCCCTGTTCATAACCCAATTGGTGCTTTACCAGTTTGGGATGGTGAAATGATTCCTGTGCCTTTCTCTGTTGCTCAAGAAGTTGGTAAAATTAGAAACGATATTTGGCAGAAATTCGTTGAATCTGATGATTTAAATGATGCAAAAGCTGTCTTGGGAAACTATCCTATTAGTGATAGGGCTAAACAGGAAATTGTGAATTATCTCAACGAACACTTTTCTGATGATAATCCTATGCCTACGGATAAGCGAATTCTTATTGAGACAATTGGTCCAGACATGGCAATTATTCATTGTGATTTTGGTAATAAAGTGAATCAAACATTGGGTCAGCTTGTTAGCTCTCTACTTATGGCTAAATTTGCTTGTTCTATTGGTTTGCGATCTGATGCTTATAGGATTATTTTGACTTATCCTTATTTCTTACGACCTGAGCATATTGAGAGTGCTATTAGGGAAATCAAGGGAGAATTTGTTGAAGAATTACTACGAAGAACATTACCACAAACAACTATGTATGAATGGCGTTTTGTTCATATTGCAAAACGTTTTGGTGTCATTAAGGGTACTTGGGAGCATGGGAAATTACATCCTCGAAGAATTGCCAGAGCGTATGAGGGTACTCTTGTTGCTGATGCCACACTAAATGAGCTTATTCATGATAAAATGGACATTAAACAAACCGTTGAAGTTCTTGAGAAAATTAATGATCAAGAAATTGAGATTGAAACTATTACTAAGGTTTTAGTTGGAGACATGTCTCCTTTAGCAAGGGCTGGAGTCAATCAGTTACGATTTACTGGTTTTATTATCCCTAAGAAAGCAGATAGGCAGCTTGCTCTGAAAGTTCAGGAACGATTAGACAATAAGGAAATTCGGCTCATTTGTATGTGGTGTGGTAAGTGGAATGTTATTAGTAAAGTAGGAAATATTGATGAAAAACCTCAATGCCCTAAGTGTGGTGCAAGATATATTGCTGCTGTTTCACCAATGAATGAAGCACTGCATAAGGTAACAAAGAAGCATTTACGAAGAGAGAAATTGGATGAAGAGGAGGAAAAGATCCTAAAGAGAGGTCATAGAAGTGCTGATTTAGTTATTGCTTCTGGTCGGAAAGCCATTATTGCTTTAGCTGCTCGAGGAATTGGACCAAGGAGTGCCAGTAGGGTCCTAATAAAAAGCTATTCGAAGGATGACTATGAATTCTATTCCGAAATTATTGATGCTGAAAAGGAATACTCCCGAACTCGTCCTTTCTGGGGAGACTAATTAAAGCAAAGACTAATTTACTCTTTTTCTAGTGGTATTACTATGGAAGAATTCGCTTGGTTTCTTGTATTCGTTGGTAGACCAAATGCTGGTAAGAGTTCATTAATAAGTAAATTAACTTCCGCTAAACCAGTTATTGGTAAGAAACCAGGTTCTACGAGACGAATTAATACCTATAAGATTACTAAGAAATTCGAGGTTGTAGATGTTCCCGGTTGGGGGAAAATCCATGATAGAACAAAAGCATACGAAGATCGAATAAAAGATGAAATCGTGGAGTTTTTTGAGAGATACAAATTCCGTATTCCTGCTTGTATTCTTGTTATTGATGCTAAAAGTATCGTTGATGTTTCTGAACGACTCTCAAAGAAAGGTATCATTCCAATTGATCAAGAATTGTATAATTTCATAAAAAATTATAAAATAATTCCAATTGTAGTCATCAATAAAATTGACAAAATATCTAATCCTGAAGTTGAGAAAGCAGTTCAATTCATCAAAAAATTAATTGATTACGATAATCTCTCAGAAGAGCATCAAGAAGCAGTTATTACTGTGAGTGCTAAACAAGGAACGAATTTGGGAGTTTTGAGAGATTTGATTCGCAAGCATCTTCGCAACAATGATGTGGAAGAATTTGAGAGATACATCAAGTTGAGGTAAGACAGAAATTCGAACCTCTCCAAAATGTTTTTAATAGGTTTAATGGATATGCGAATTACTGACATTTGGAATAAATGTTGAATCTTGGAAGGTCTAAATGATGGCATCTATGAACATACAATGGAGACAGGGAAAACCCATAGGAATTCTTGCTATCCTTACAGGATTTGCTATTCTAACTCAAATTCCCATGATTTATCATGCCCGTGAGATACTGGAAGTTGTTAGTAACAAATATCTTGCAGCTTATATTACCATGATTGTTGCAGCGGTATTCATAATTGCAAATGCTAAAATGCTTCTCTTTGAAGCAATACTTATTCGCTTAAGATCTTTTGATATCAAAGATTTCCGAGCACCCTTTTTGTCAGCATCGATTATTACAGTGATTTATTTTGCTGCTTACTACATAGTTTATGCTATCTTAAGTGGAGTAGAATTATTTGGGTATCAGAATCCAGTAGCACAATACGCTTTTTGTCAAATGATTAGCTTATTACTCATTATGATAGGTTCATTTTGGTACAACAAACGCCAAATGAAAACAATCTCATAATTAGCTGTTTGACTTCACGGTTTAAGACACTGGTTTCCAGAGAATGTTTAACTCATCAGCTTTCTTTGTAGCATTTTTCAACTCTTCAGGATAAATCCTACGGTTGATCATCCGATATTTATCAGGTTCTCTTTGAACCATGTATTGAGGACGATATTGTTCCATTATATTTACCAAAGATCTCGGGATTTCTTTTGAGCACCATTCTAAAATGGGATACGTGTCTTTCTCAACTCTCCCTGGCATAAGTAAGTGTCTTATTAAGACCTCACCTGATCCTTGTGTATAAGCCATTTTGATATTCCTGGTCACAACCTCTCTGTACTGATTTATTCCTGACATTTGTTTTGCAAACTCATTCTCCCAAAATTTGAAGTCAGGGAGCCAGAAATCCATTACCTCGAGTAGTAATTTGGTGGCTTCTAGTGATTGATACATATTTGAATTCCACAACATGGTTATGTTTTCATTCATTTCTTTTAAGCTAGATATTATTGTATGAAGATTCGGAGTTGGAAATATCAGAATTTTGACAGAAAACACAAGTAAAAGTACAACCTGCAAAAAAGATTGTTCCACTAGGAACCAATACTGATTCTTCCCCTGTGTGCAAAAATGCAGATGATAAGATTGAATCCTCACCTAATCTACAATAACCAACTTTGCCTTCCTTTCTATTTGCCTTACAACGGCGCTCACAGAAATGACAATCTTTTAATATTTCATGGGCAATTTTTTCCTTTAAATCAAGGAATGAAACTTCTGGAATCGCCATATCCTTTAGAGAAACCTCTTCATGATCTATTTTCAAAAGGTAATCGTCAAACTCTTTCGCAATCCTATCATGTTCTTCCCATAGTTTTTCTAAAGGTTCATCAAGTGAAATGTTTACTGGCATTCTCTTTGTAATCAAGTATCTTGCATGATTTTTCCC
>JABLTI010000088.1 GCA_013166835.1 Promethearchaeati archaeon
TATAATGATTTGTTTATTTCAAGAGATAGTAAAATGGCGATAACAGATTTTCTTGGTGAATTAGCAGCTATTGGTGGAGCAGTCTGTTTTGGATTAGGAAATGTAATCATAAAATCTCAAGGTAGTAAAATTAAACCAATGGCAGTTAACGCAATTAGATTATCCTTTACAGCTATTTTTTATCTGATACTATTACTATCAATGGGAGCATTACGTACAGCATTTTCTCTTGATTACAAAACAGGATTGCTGCTCTTCGGTGGTTCTACTCTTGGAATTATTATAGGAGATGTTGTTTTCTACTATAGTCAGCAGCTAATAGGATTATCTCGAGCATACCCAATTGCAGTAAGTTACCCTTTACTAACATATCTAATTGGAATTATTTTAGGTTATGAATTCTATGATCTTTTCAGAATCCAAGGTGTAATGTTGGTTGTTTTGGGAGTATATCTAATATCTAGTTCTACTGAAAGTGAAATCGATAAGTATATCCGAACTAATGAGAATTCTTCAGTAACTTGCCACAATGTGATAGAACAAGAACATATAGATGAAACTAATTCATCATCAAGTGATCAAGTTAAGAAGAAAAAACGAAACGTCATTTTAGGAATTATTGGTGCTGCTACGACTGCTGTTTGTTGGACCATTGGAACCATTATGCTTGATAGAGCTTTAACAATAGATATACCTGGTATTAATGCCAATGCATACAGAATGATTTGCATAGCTCCTTTGACACTAATCGTTTTCTTTGTAGGAAATCGAGGTAAACAGAAAAGTAAATTCACAAAGAAAGGAGTAATTCTAATTTTATTAGCGGGTATAATTGGAAATACAGCAGGAAGTTTACTCTATTTATTTTCTCTCTCTTTTACAGAAGCTTCTACTACTGCAGCAATTACTGCCGCATCACCATTGATTGCTTCACCACTTTCAATCTTACTATTAAAAGAAAAAATGTCATTAGTACTTGTTATGGGAACTCTACTAACGATTTCAGGTATATGGTTAATAATTCTGTTTTAACCTTCTTTTGGATCTGCAACTAAGAAATTCATTCGTGTATATGAGCCACAAATAGAACAATTGTATTCTGAGAGAATTACAATCCCCGCTTCTGTATGATAGACTATCTTTACAGATTTACTTCCACAGAGAGGACATTTTTCTGTAACTTTGATGGAACCTTTGCTCATCGATATATTGAACTCCTCTTATCATTGAATGTATTGTTTCTCTCTCTACCACACGTTATTTAAAAAATCCATGGTTTATAAACTTTATAAGCTTACCAAAAGTTCCAATTCAATGTCATAATAAAATACCTTAGATTTATACTTTTCGACAAAAAGATTGCGGGTAATTTTTACTTATTTAGAAAGGTTTTTTTGTGATACAGTTTCTAAAGGAGTAAAGACGAACGGAGTTAAGAAATAAAATGACCGATGTTCTAGAATACGTTGAAAAAGTGAAAGGTTGGTTAGATGAGCTAAATTTGAACTATTTTGTTTCGCAAAGTGGAACTGAGATTATGCTACCATATAAAATTGATGAACGAACCTTTAATGTTAGAATTGTTGTTGCACCTGAATGGATGCAATTATTCTGCCAGATTATGGCTGCAAATGAAGTCCCCCAAGAGCTTGTGAGCACTATTCATGCAAACCTTTTGTTAGCAAATTTCAATCTAAATGAAGTAACATATTCAATTGATCCTGAAGGTAATATTTATTCCGAAAATGATATGCCGGTAGAATCTGATCTTGTAACTTTTAAATCAGAATTAGGGGCAGTAGTTTTTGGTTACCAATACTTCTTTGAGCAGTTAGCACCAAAAATCGGTGGAGCTGTTGAAAAGATGTCCAAGGAAAAATTAGGAATAACATAGGAATTCTTTACTGTATTTCCTATTTTATTTTCTCTATTTTCGCACCGATTCTATTTATTTTTGAGGATAGAATTAAATTGAATTCATTTTTAGGAAAAACATCTTTTACTTCTTTGATTATTTTCTTTGCTTTTTCATCCGTATCTGTTAAGGCAAAAATTGTTGGTCCAAAGGAGCTTAATCCTGATCCATAAATAGCTTGGTTTTTTCTTGTAAAATTCAGTAAATCGTGTACAATTCCTTTTTTGTAGCGATTCATCCCAAATTGTTTAAAATTGGTTTGCATTTCAGTGAGTCCTTCACCGAAAGCATGAATGTCTTTCTCAACAATCGCAGGGAGGATTTTTATCAAAATTAATCTGGATAGTTTTTCTACTTCTGCAGCAGGTATAGGGCAATTATCACTGAACAAATCGATTTCTTCTTTGTCAAATGCTCCTTGTTCAATTTTTGGAGTCAATAAAACGAACTGCCAGTTATTTGGAGGATTATGTCTAAAAATAACAGGAGGGGGTGGTGCAGCTGAAATACTTGATGGTTTAAAGGATTCTGTCTGTTTACCGGATCCAAAAGTGTGTCCCCCATCAAGGATTATACCACCTTCAGCAAAAGCAGCAACACCGATACCACTTGTTCCACCTCTTTTAACAGCATTAGCGATATCTACAACTGTAGTTTTAATTTTATGGATTTTCGCTAATATTATTCCAACAGCCAGAGAAAATTGAGTATTAGAGCCTAATCCAACATGCTGTGGAATTTTCTTTAAAATTTCAAAATCAATATCATTAGAAGTTGTACTGAAATATTCATCGAATCTATTGATGACAGTAATCATAGGGAGGGAAAGAGAAATTTTATTATCACTTTTCTCAGTAATCCACCCTTTTATCTCCCATCCTGGTTGTTCTAAGGCAACCCCTAAACCACCATTTATTCGACCTAATTGACCATTTAGATCAATTAAACCGAAATGTAATCGACAAGGGGTTTTCACTTGAATTTCCAAATAGACACACCAAACAAATTGTAGCAAGCACATAATATTTCTTGTTAGATATAAAAATAATTACTGTAATTTAGAAAATCAGCTAGTTAATCCCCTGTAAGATGTAAACATGACGATTGTGAAAGATTTTTTTAGTACTTATTATACTCGTTCTTTATCGAAATATGTTATTGGTGAAAAAAATGGCAGAAGACAAAATAATTTATCATGTTGCCAAGGAAAAATTAATTCCTATCAAAGAACCTACCTTTAATACTGGAGATTCTTATGTTATCGACTTGGGAAAAACCATCTGGATTTGGATTGGAAAAGGATCACAAGTTGACGAAAAATTCATTGCAGCGAAATCAGCACAAGAATTAGACATGAAGCGAAGAGGAATACCAAAAGTTGATTCAGTCTTCGAAGGAGAAGAAGAACCTGAATTACTAAAAGCTTTAGGACCTGATTTCAAAGTTGTAGAAGGTGATACACCTTCTTTGCTCATTCATGTAGATACGAGATTTAAACCGCAATTCCGAATGATAAGAGTTCAACAAGTGGGCAATGATATTGACTATGAAAAAGTGAAATTCTCTAGAGATTCCTTAGATTCAAATGATGTCTTTGTTGTAGCAGGCTTGATGGGCGAAGAAGCCATGATGATTTACACTTGGATTGGTAACAAAGCTCGACCAAAAGAAAAGTTCTTTGGAGCAATTAAATCAGATTTAATCGACAAAGAATTTAGAGAAGCACCTCAAACCATTACTATCAATGAAGGCGAAGAAACAGGCGGATTTAATTTCGTCTTTAAGGCCTATAAAGATTTTATTAATAAATGAAAAGAGTAACATCTTTTTCATTCTTTTTTCTTTTAAATGGGTATAGTACTCTGAAAGTATCTTTCAATTATTTGAACAAATAGAATTCCTTGATGATTTAGAATATGGTTCTATTACCTTAGTGGGTTCTGGTTTAGGCCTAGGATTTTATACTACAATTATTTGTGGAGGATTAATTGCCGCAACAGCTGGAACTTTGTTAGGATTAAAGCTTTATAGCGCATTTTCTAAGAAGAAAATTAAACAAGAAGAATGAAATTTCTATAGCAAAATTATTGCTATCTTTTTTCTTTTTTTTAACGAAAACAAATTAATTTGAAAATATTGATTTTCTGTGAATAAAAAAAATAAACTGAAAAGAGGAAAAAATTAAATCAGAATTCTTCCTCTAATGCACCTACTTCCTTGAGTATTTCATAAGTTTTCCTTGTGGATTCACTAACGAATTCTTCTTTTTTAGCACCAGTGCAAACAAAAGCACCACTCTGGAATAATAAGAGAACTGTTTTTGGTTCTCTGATTCGATATATTAAACCTGGAAATTGTTCTGGTTCATACATGCTACCTTCAAGCATAATTGAAGCAAGTTCTAGATTTATAATGGCATTGATGTTCCCAGATGCTACAATATTTTGAACAGTAACTTGTGGTTTCCCAGTAATCTTAGCTCCAGCAGCTTTGAGAACTTTTACAATTTCATCTGCAGCTACATGAAGCATTTCTGCACTTTTCGCTCCTGTAATAACCATTTTACCGGAAGCAAAAATAAGAGAACTTACTTTTGGTTTTGGGATTTTTAAGACAAGTCCTGGAAATTTCTCTGGTTCGTAAGATACAAAGTATTCTGGTTTTTCACCTAGTCGATCAGCAAGTGCATATAAGTCAATTCTAGAAGTTTCTACGCTTCCTGATGCTACACAGTTTTGGATCTCATAATCTATTTTAACCATTGGTCTAATCTCCTGATTAAGGGACTAAAGATTGATTCATTTATAAGCTAGATGTCCTTTATAAAGGGTTATTTATAAATGAACCCTTATTAATGGTTTATAAAGGGTTTTATGTGGTATTTTTAGGCTGACAAAAACAACGAAAATAGTTTTTCAGTTCCTTTTGGAAATCCTTATAAATTTCACTTTCTTCAGTTAGAATGATGATATTATATGCACAGGTGACAAAATGAGGGGTCATGAAATTATATCCCGGACATAAACTCTTATTCTGGAAATCACCTAGTGTAGACTATAATCACTTCTCGACTAATTTTAGGAGTCTAAATTTAAAATGAGGAATCACTTTATTAGAAACTAAAAATAATGATAGGAAACAAGAGCTCATGAAAGAGCAGAACAATCAACTCTTCCCAGATGTAACTTCAAGCTTAGATTTACTTGCGCTTGAATTAGATGTACTTGAATTCTGGGAACAAAACAAAGTTTTTGAGAAGCTAGTTGAGAAAAACAGTCAATCCACAAAGAATTATTCTTTCATAGATGGTCCTATAACTGCCAATAATCCTATGGGATTACATCATGCTTGGGGTCGCTCATTAAAAGATCTTATACAAAGATACTGGGCTATGAAGGGTTATGAACAAAGATTTCAAAACGGATTTGATTGTCAAGGACTTTGGGTAGAAGTTGAAGTTGAAAAAGATCTTGGACTGAATTCTAAGAAAGCTATAGAAGAATTTGGTTTGGAGAATTTTTCAAATAAATGCAAGGAACGAATTGATCGCTATTCGAGTCTTATAACAAAGCAATCAAAAAGACTCGGACAATTCATGGATTGGGATAATTCATACTATACTCATACTGACACTAACATTTCGTACATTTGGTATTTTCTCAAAAAGTGCCATGAGAATGGTTGGATAATCAAAGGTAATTTTCCGATGCCTTGGTGTACCAGATGTGGAACATCATTATCCCAACATGAACAACACGATTCATACAAGGAAATGCAACATACAGCGGTCTTTACTAAATTTCCATTGATATCTAGACAAAAAACAGAACAAGAAAAGAGCTATTTACTTGTATGGACAACTACACCTTGGACATTAACTGCGAATACAGCTGTAGCGGTTCATCCTGATCTAACTTATTGCAAAGTTATGAAGGATAACGAAATATTATATTTAGTTGAATCAAAGCTTTCACTATTGAAAGATGATTATGAAGTTCTGGATACTTTTCCAGGGAAAGAGCTCATTGGCTTGAAATACGAATCACCATTCAACCATCTCTTAGCTCAAAAAGGAGTTAAGCATAGAGTGATTGAATGGATAGAAGTTTCAGGTGAAGAAGGAACAGGATTTGTTCATATTGCTCCTGGCTGTGGAGCTGAAGATTATGAATTGAGTAAAATACACAAGCTCGCTATAATCTCACCTATAGATGACTATGGAATCTTCCAAAAAGAATCTGATGAGTTTCAAGGATTATTTGTTACAGAAACTTCTGAGAAAGTTGTCGAATCATTAAGAAAAAGAAATCTTTTGCTTAAAACAGAAGAATTTACTCATAGATATCCAACGTGTTGGAGATGCCATGAAGAACTAGTATTTAGACTAGTGCAAGAATGGTTCATCGATTCTGAACACATAAGACCTCTATTGAAAGAAGCGACAACTAAGGTAGAATGGGTTCCAAGTTTCTATGGGAAACGCATGATAGATTGGTTAAACAATATGGGTAATTGGTGTATCTCGAGAAAGAGATACTGGGGATTACCTTTGCCTTTCTTTGAATGCAAAAGCTGTGGTGAACTCACTGTTATCGGTACTAAAGAAGAATTATTCGAGAAAGCAGTTGATGGCTTGGATAATTTGAAAGAATTACACAGACCTTGGATTGATGAAGTGAAAATAAAATGTCCGAAATGCAACAAAATTGTTTCTAAAGTAACCGAAGTCGGTGATTGTTGGTTAGATGCCGGAATCATCCCATTTTCAACCTTGAAGTACTTAGAAGATCCTGAATATTGGAATAAGTGGTTTCCAGCAGAAGCAGTATGTGAAATGCGAGAACAAATAAGACTATGGTTTTATTCATTACTCTTCATGAGTGTCACACTGAAAGGTGAAACACCATACAAGCGGGTTGTTGTTCATGAAAAAGTTCATGATAAAGATGGTAGAGCTATGCATAGAAGTTGGGGAAACGCAATTTGGTTCGCAGAAGCAGCTGATAAAGTTGGTGCTGAAATCATACGCTGGGCTTCAGCAAAGCAACAACTCTCACAAACGTTGAATTTTGGTTACCATTTAGAAGATGAACTTAAGCCTTTCTTCCTTACTATATGGAATATATATTCATTCTTCTCTACTTTCGCAAATTTAGATCAGTTCAAACCATATGACAAACAAATTGGTACTTTGAAGTCACAACCTTATCTTGACAAATGGTTGCTATCGAAATTAAATGGATTAGTAAAGCAAGTTCGAAAAGATCTGGACAAAATGAATTTCAAAAATGCTACTGTAGAAATTGAACAATTTGTTGATCAATTATCAACTTGGTTTTTACGTAGAAGTCGCAGAAGATTTTGGAAACATGAAAACAGCGAGGAAAAACTAAGTGGGTACTATGCACTATATGAAACATTACTAAAACTCAGTAAAATTTTAGCCCCATTTGTACCCTTTTTCAGTGAAAAACTATATCAGAATTTGACCAAGTTCAATAATACTGAAATGCCAGCAAGTGTCCATCTTTGCGCTTATCCGAAATTTATGAAATCAAATTATAACAAAGAGCTAAATGAGAAAATGGATGTAGTTCTTCAAGTTGTTAAACTTGGAAGATCTGCAAGAAGTGCATCAAATTTTAGATTAAGACAACCTCTCTCAGAAGTAATTGTTTGGAGCAAAGATAAAAAACTTGAAAATGCTCTGAGTGAATTTAAAAATGAAATACAATCTGAACTCAATGTCAAGAATCTTCGTTTTGCTAAAAATCCTGAGAAGTTGTTAGAGTTTAAACTTAAGTTAAATTATCAAGTTCTCGGTCCTAAACTCAGAGGGGAAATAACCTTCTTGGAAGATAAAATAAAGGAAATTGATCAGAAAATAGTTATCGAAGCTTACTATAAGAAAGATCAAGTTTTAGAAGTAGTATTGGATCCAAGCAAGAAACCTTTGAAATTAAGACTGCATGATGACTTGATCCTTGAAGCTATACCACTAGGTGAACGCTCTATAGCAGTAAACGAAAAATTCGCTGTAGCAATTGATACAAAAATAACAGAAGATCTATTGCTAGAAGGTTTTGCTCGAGATATAGTACGTCATATACAAAATCTGAGGAAAGAAGAAGGATTACAGGTTACTGATAAAATAACAATAAGCTATAAGACCAAAGGAAAACTTGAACAGGCATTCACGAAATTTACTGACTATATTTGCACAGAAACATTGACCACAACTTTAACCAGAAAAGAAAAATTAACCAAAGGTGAAAGATTAACAATTCAAGGTGAAGAGTTAATCCTATCTTTATCTAAGAATAAACAAAAATAAAATTCCTCATTGATAATTTACACCCGTAAATTATCATTAATTTCTTTTTTTATTCAATCATTTTTTAGAAAATTAAAAAGACAACAGTAGATATTATTGCCATACAAATACCTGCTATGAAATAAGTTAATGAATGAACAAAAGCAAAACGCAAACTTCTATCTTTTGATTCGCCAACGCTTCGTTTAGATCTTTGTTCTACAACTACTGAACGTCTGGGAACAGATAAACCTGAAAATAATAATAACAAACCACTTTCACCAAACATTATCCATGAAAGAAAACTATCATCACTTCCTACGTTGTTTAATCCGTAATCCGTTGAAAAATAAATAATCAAGTTAACCATCATTAAGAACCCAAGAACAATAGCAATTGCTTGGCAAATACAAGCAAAATCAAAACGATACTCTACGTAATCTTGTCTTAGAACTGTATGTTCCTCTCTGAAAGCTTCTCGGTATATTTCCTTTTTTGCTTCAGAGGGCGTACGATTTTTATAGGATTTGCGAAGTAGTTGTGAATGGGAAATTGTATCTTCATCACTTTTTTTGGAGATAGTTTTTCGTACAGCATCTAAATCCATGTCTTCGCTCATTGGATAGAACCAACCTATAATATATAGAATTGCTTTCTCTAAAAATATATTTTCATTAGAACTATATATTATAGTGGTTATAGTGATTGAATAAGCCAAGCAAGAAACGATGCAAGACCAAGAAGCAATCCACTTAAGATGTAGGTATAGGCACTACCTATAGCTATTTTTGTATCTGCACCTGTAATACTTTCACCTTTAGTAAATCTCTTCTTTATTCTGTCTATTGTAAAAGATTGACGAACAGTTCCAATACAGCCACCAAAAATCAAGAGTAATCCTGTTTCAATAAGAAAAACCCATGATAAAAAAAAGAAAACTAATACTTCATCATATTGTCTTCCTAGAATCCAAAAAATAAGAAGAGTTATTCCAACTACAACAAAAGAAATTACAATAGCTACAATTATTACTCGAGACCATTTAAGCTTAACCTCTAGTGATTCATATGGTTCTTTTGGAATCTCAGAATCACTGATTTGTTCGATGAATTCATCTGGATCTTCACTAACTTCAGATGTAGTTTGTTGATCGGGTAATTGGGACAAGTCAAACAACTCAGGTTATTTTTCAGTGTGAATTTACTAAAATATTGTGAAGAATCTTAATAAAAGAAAAATTTTGGGTAGCTAATAAGCTACTCAAATCACTTCCAATTGAAAACTTGCTTATCATCACTATCATAGAAGCTACCGGTAATTATAGCGACAAGATCAATGAGATAACCTATACCTAGGAATCCAAATGTACAAGTGAAAACAATTCCAGTCCCAATTTTGCCGACTATATAACGTTGTAGACCAACAAAACCAATAAGTCCTAGGAATAGCAGTAAAAGTCTACTATGGGGTGAATACTCTTTTTCTTCTTCTATTTCTTCTACACCTTTCATCTTAGACCAAATAGCACCAAGCTCTTCTCTTAAATCAAAAAATGTTTCTTTTATATATTTACCAGGTATTGATAAAACATAATATTTCAATTTTGTGAGAGACCATACAACTGGTGGCAAGACGACTTTTTGAAATGCGAAGAACAGAACTATACAGACTAATAGAAGAATTGCAAATATTAATGACCAGTAAGTCTCACCAAATGCTCTCGCATATTCATAATCGTAAATTATTGTTCCTGAAACTCCTCCATAGAATTCTTCGTGCCAAATCAAAAGATGATAGTGATTTTCTACTTCAGGATCTGGATTTGGATCCTTTAAAGTTTCAAATTCCAAGGTGATATTGAAGGAATCTTCCTCACCCTCATAAACACTATAAAGATTTGGTCTTTCATTTGGGTCATCTATATAGCTGTCAAATTCATCTTGTGTCATGATATAACAACTAACACTTGCATTTACATTGAAAATCTGAACAGTGTCTTGAGTAGTTCTGTCACTTTCAAGAATTTTTTGATAATATGGTTGATAGATAGTTTCAGCTAATCCTTCAGTCCAGATGAAGTTCCCATTAACTACTTCCCCTTCTGAGTAAATTATAAGCTTGGGGCTAATTGTGGAAGTAAACTCAAATCGAAGATAACCATCACAGATATCATGTCTGAAATAAACTGTGGGGGGATCACCTATGAAATCACGTTCGTAATCCAAATAATCCACAGTATCAAGAATGAAAATTTCTACTCGTTTATTATCTTCAGTCCAAATTTCAAAGAAATAAGAATATGAGTCTGTGTGTGCTGTACCAACAGCTGCTTCTAGTGGTAAACCAAAGACATAATCATTTAAATTATTTAAAGTAAAGTCCATTTCAGCTATAACTTCAGGTTTCGATGCTTCAATATAGAAATCAGAATAGATTAATTGATAGGTTTCTCCTTTTGTAGCAAGAAAAGGAGTTATGAGCAAACTCAGAATTATTACCGATAACATTAAACTTGACTTTCTGACTTTGAGATTATTCATTTCGATATCACTTCTCGACTGATTTTTTGAACTACGATTTATCAAAGACTAATGATTATCAATTTTACTTCTGTCTTTTATATATTTTCGTGGTCTTGAAATTAAGTATGAAACTTGGTTTTAAAGGATTTTCCTCAGAATGTTATTTGAAATAATGATTAAGAAGCAAGTACAAAAACAACTGCTCGGAACAAAAAAAAGAAAAAAGAAATAAGCCGTGTGGCTTATTTTCTTCTCTTTAAGAAGAAGACTTGACTTGCACCAGCAAGAGCTAGTATTCCTATTACAACGTATAGACCAATACCTGTAATTGATGTTTCTGGATAAACGAAACCAGCATCTTCCATCTTTTGTTTGGCGAGGTCAATACTGTA
>JABLTI010000089.1 GCA_013166835.1 Promethearchaeati archaeon
ACTGTAGCCAGCAACTCTCACTATTAGATCTCTATATTTCTCCGGATTCTTTTGAGCTTCTCTCAAAGTATCAGCTGATACAACATTGAATTGAATGTGATGACCACCTAGCTTGAAGTATCCTCGAACTAGATAGGTAATATTTTCAATACCTTCATCTGTAGCAAAGAAACTAGGAGTAAATTTTTGATTAAGCAATGTCCCACCTGTTCTAATATGATCAATTTTACTTGCAGATTTCAAAACTGCAGTTGGTCCTTTGGTGTCTGATCCTTGTACTGGAGATATTCCTTCAGAAAGTGGTTCGTATGCTTTTCTTCCATCAGGCATAGCACCAATGACACTTCCAAAGTAAACGTGAACCGTTGTTGGGAGAAGATTGATTCTATAATGACCTCCTTTAGTATTTGGTCTGCCATCAATGGAACTGAAGAATAATTCAAAAACCATTTTAGTAATCGAATCCGGATAATCCTCATCATTTCCATATTTAGGTGTATCACAAATGAAATTTTGTCGTAGTTCTTCTTTTTCTTTGAAATTTATTTCTAGAACTTCTAATAGTTCTTTCATGGTTAAGATTCTTTTATCAAATACATTGTATTTTATTGATGAAAGAGAATCAGTAATACTTCCTAAGCCTACTCCTTGAATGTAATTTGTGTTGTATCTTGCTCCACCAGCATTGTAATCCTTAGCATTTGTTATACAATCATCTATAATCAATGATAAGAAAGGAGATGGTAGATTTCTAGCCCAAAGCTGTTCTATGAGATTATTTCCCTCTACTTTGATGTTAATGAAATGGGCAACTTGTTTCTCAAAAGCAGCAAACAAGTCATCAAAGGATTTGAAATCTTTTGCATCACCGGTTCTTAATCCAATTTGCTTATTGGTTCTAGGATCAATTCCATTATACAATGTCACTTCTAGTATTTTCACTAAATTAAAATAACCAGTAAGAATATAGCTTTCTTTCCCAAAAGCTCCTGTCTCAACACAACCGCTTGCACCACCATTTCTTGCATCTTTGAGTGATTTCCCAGCTCGTAGCATTTCCTTTACTATCATATCAGTATTGAAAATTGATGGTTGACCGAAACCAGTTTTGATAATTTTCAATGCTCTATTCAGGAAATCATCTGGTGTTTTTTCACTTATCTGTACCATTGAACTTGGTTGCAAAATACGCATTTCTTCTATAACATCTAATATCAGATAAGAAAGCTCATTTACAGCATTTGAACCATCTTCTTTTAATCCGCCTAAATTGATTAAGCAGAAATCAGTATACGTGCTACTCTCTTCAGCTGTTACACCAACTTTAGGTGGAGCAGGTTGGTTATTGAATTTCACCCAAAATGCTTGCAGGAGTTCTTTAGCTTCCTCTTTAGTGAGTGTTCCCTCATCAATTTCCTTTCTATAGAATGGATACAAATGCTGATCTAATCTTCCAGGATTAAATGAATCCCAAGTATTGAGTTCTGTTACTACACCAATGTGAATGAACCAGTAATGCTGTAAAGCTTCTCTAAAAGTCCGAGGAGCATTTGCTGGAATATAATTACAAATTTCAGCAATATCTTCAAGTTCTTTCTTTCTTTTAGGATCTTCTTCAATTTGAGCTAATTCTTTTGCCTTCTCTGCATGTCGTTCCGCATATAACATAATTGCAGCAGCTGCGATTTCCATTGCTGTTAGTTCTTCACGCTTTTCCAGAGAATTAGGATCATTATCATAATCGATTCTTTTAAAGCTCTGTTGGATATCCGCCATGAAGTCAATAAAACCGTTTTTGAATATTTTACCATCTGCGACTGTATGGCCTGGAGCTCTTTGCTCTAAAAATTCTGTGAAAACACCTGCTTCGTATGCATCTATCCATTTGTAATCTACTTCTTCAAATATTCGATCACGAATTGATTTATCTTTCCAGAATGGGATAATTTCTTCTTCCGTAATTTTCCTTGTCTCATCACTTACTTTAAAGGATATTTTCTCTCGAGAATCTAAGATGTCTAAGTCTTTTAGTGTATGACAACAAATTTCCGGAAATGTTGGAGTAGCATTTGGAGCTGGTCCACGTTCCCCTACAATTAACTCATTATCATTAATACAAATCTCTTTATTCTCTAACAAATACTTGAAAGCTTTAGCTCTTGCGACAGGAATAGAGACTTTTTCTGTAGCTCCACTTTTATAGAAATCAGTTATTAGTTTTGCTCTTTCAATTGAAAGAGTAGGAACAGTATTTAAGCTTTGATCTCTTAATTTCTTGATCCTGTCTAGCATAGTTATTCCTCTATTTTAACCACTAATCCAAACTTCTCGAGCCTTTCTTTAATACTAATCATATCTTTTTTTGTTGGCTTCTGAATGTCTTTCATTCGGTTTATTTTGTTTAGTTTCCTATACTTCTCCTCTCCGATCTTGTGAAACGGCAGTAATTCTACCCTTACGATATTTAAATCCGATAAGAATTCTCCAAACTGCTTGATATCATTAGGATTATCATTTATCGTTGGGATTATAGGAATTCTTATGATTACTTTATGGCCATTATCTGTTATCATCTTGAGATTTTGTTTGATAATGCTATTTGATTTTCCAGTATATTTCTCGTGTTTTTCCTCGTCAACAATTTTTAGATCATAAAGAAACAGATCAACGTAATCTGATACTTCTCTTACAATTGCTGAATTCCCACAGCCAGATGTATCAACAACAGTGTGTAGACCAAGTTCTTTCATCTTTTTCAGTAGAAGTAGCAAGAACTCTGATTGCATTAGGGGTTCTCCTCCTGAAAAAGAAACACCCCCTTGAGAGATATCATAAAAAACTTTGTCTTTCATAATTTCCTCAACTAATGTATCAAGTGAAATTTCTCTCCCAATTAATTCTTTTCTTTCAAAACATGCTTTAGAGGATGAACCTGAAAATATCTCTTGAGTAATGGTTTGGGGTTCTGTTGAATGACTCTCAGGATTATGACACCACCAGCAATCCATAGGACAACCTTTGAAAAAGACAGTTGTACGTATGCCCGGTCCATCATGTACAGCAAATTTCTTTATATCAAAGATAAGTCCTTTTAGTACCATATTGTTCAACAAGAATTACCTTCTTTTTTCTTTTAAACTTTCAGTGAATATGTCAATTTATTATTGCCTAAAGCGTCAATGTTAATAAATACCAAGTTAAAGGAAGGAGACATGTCAAAGCAAGAATTCGAAGATATACGAATATTAGACAATTTTTACCAAACATCCAGCTTTTTCCCAATGCCTGTTGTACTCGTTAGTACACTTTCAGAGGATGGCCAAACAAACTTGGGTCCTTATTCCCTATGTTTCCCATTTAGGATTGCTGGAAGCGGTAAATGGGCAATGAAACTAAACGCACGAAATGACAGTAACACTGCATTAAACATACAACGAACAGGCGTTTGTGCAATTAATTTTATTCCGGATGATAAGAAATACATGGAAGCTTGTGTAGAATTAGGTTTCCCAGGTGAGAAAACAGAGGAAAAAATGAAACACAATATCTTCTCATTAATGCCTTCAAAAAGAAACGGGAATGGTAATCAATATCCAGAATTGGTTCAAGAATCGATTCAAGTTTTTGAGTGTTCTGTTGCTAAAGACATCCCTATTTGGATTGATGAAGAAACAACTGAATGTCATATGGTTTTAACTGTAGAAAAAATAATCATGAAGAAGAAATGGAAAGAAGCGCTCATAAAAGGTGATGAATTTCCACCAATACCAATAGATTATGGATTCAGAAATAACGTTAACTTCTGGTTCACAAAGCACAATAAACCATACAAAGTACCTCTACCTGAAAGAAAAGGTATTGACATCAATTCCATCAAATATGCTGTAAGTCGCTGTGATCCTGATATCAAGTGGACAGATGAAGCTTGTGAAAAAATCGTGAAAGTTCCTCGTATTTTCCTAAATAGAGTTGTTCAAGGAGTCGCTGAACAAGCTAAGAAGGAAGGAGTACCCTTAGTTACAGGTGAATTCATGGATAAAATGCGTGATAAACGCTCAGATGAAAAAGATAATTAGATTTAAGTTTAAAATATCTTAATTATTTGTATCCCTTTTACAGGGATTCTTTCTTATTTTTCTTGATTTCACAATCTTGTAACCAAGCTTACAGTTTGAAAGAAATCAAATACAACTTTGATTTGATAACATTTTCTGGCGATATAAGAGTCTCAACAGATTAAATGTCAAGTAATAATCCATCAAATGCTAATTTGAAGCCCTTGTCTAGGGTCTCTTTTCTATCTTTTCCTTCTTTCTTTAGAATTGGATTTGTATGATTATAATGAGTAAAATATATTTCAGTTTTAGTTGGATCCAATAGTTCCATAGTTTCTTTCATAGGTGGATGGGGAACATCATCTCTTCCTGGTAATTCATCTTTTGTATAGAATGATCCATCAATTAACGCGATATCAACACTTTCAACGAGCTGTATCAAAACCTCTGTCCAATTATCCAAATCAGGAAGATATAGTATCTTCTTCTTTAGTTCAATAATATATCCAACAGTGTCAGCATATTCATCCCTATGAGGAACATGAAAAGAGGAGATTTGAAAATCTTCAATAGGATACTTTTGATTTTTCTTCATATTAGATAGGCTTAAGTTTCTGTCAATTAGATGCGAAAATGGATGATTATTTTTTAAGAAATCACACATCAAACTCGAGCAAAATACGGTAATATTTTGAGCATCTATGCATTCTTTGCCAAGCATCCAAAGACCAGCTACATGACCAAAATGAGCATGAGTAAGAAAAATGCCGGAAATTGGAATCTTATCCTGGTTATCTGCTTTTGGTATTATTTTCTTTACTAGCTCAATTTGTGGTTTTATATCTGGAGAAGCATCAATAAGAAAACAATATTTTTTCTCTGCATCGAGAATTGCAATGGAGGGACCTAGACGTTTAAATTCAGGTTCTGTTCGTGCACGTGTACAATTTAGGCAATCGCAACCAATTTGTGGGACCCCTGCATCTTGTCCAGAACCAAGGATTAGGATTTGCATAAGTTAAAATGAGGTAAAAAGTTAATAATCTTTATTCCTAAATAATAAAGTGGGAGTTACTTTGAAACAGGTAATATATACTGTGGATAAAACTTTGGAAGAAGTATGTGATATAACAGTTGATTTCTGGACAAACCAAATCAATAATGCGTTTATCGAAGAAGTTCTTTCTTATGAGAATGATAGAGTACGCGTTATGAAGGTCAATACAGGATTTAAGTGGGGTTTCTTTACCTCATCCTATGGAGAAAATTATCATATAGTTTTTGAGCGACCTCATGAAGATTTCAAGAAAACTAAGATTACAATTTCTATACATCTGAAATTCGGATATGGTGCACAGTGGAAAGTTCCATCTGATAATCTTAAGAAATGGGCTTTGTTATTTGATTTAGAACCAGATGACTTTGGAAGAAAGCCTTTTATCATTACTTGGGCAATATTAGGACCATTGTTTTTACTAATAGTAGGTGGAACAATTGGTTTTATTATTTATTTTTCTAGCTTCTTTTAATGAGTAAAAGAAGTTTATTTTCTTCTTGATATTTGATTACGTAAATCACTAATCCATAATTCTGGTTCCCTTACAAGCCAAGCTGCAGAGTCAGTTTCACCTGAAAAATTAGTAAAAATAACCTTTAGTAGATCTCTATTCTTAGATTTCTTGAGATGCCACTTTGTGATTTCTATATCAATTATACTCGAAATGGGTATTTGACAAATACGTTTTGGTAACCACATTTCGAAATAGAGCTCATCGGGGGTAAGAACTAGAACACCATTTCCTCTCACTTGTCTGAGTTTTAGAGATTCTTGACCAAAGAAATTCGCTCCTTTAGATACGCGTATTGTCTCTCTACCCTCAAGTTTTTCAAGAATTTCATTACTTCTCTTTTTAAACATGAGCTATCCTCATAGTTTATTCTAACTATATAAAGAAAAAGATTACTAATTAGAAAGAGAATCATAACAATAGTAAATCGAGGATTGATTGATAATGACAGAAAAGAAGCATTTCTTTGGAATAATAAAACCTACTCAAGAAGACTTCATGACCCACTCTACAGAAGAAGATAATGAAATTATGGGAGTACATTTCCAATACTTGAAGGATTTATTAGCAAAAGGAAAACTAGTCTTAGCTGGACCTGTACTCAACGAAAAGAAACCTATGGGAATAATGATTTTTGAATGTGAAACTATTGAAGAAGCCAAAGAGCTTCTAGATAATGATCCCTCAGTTAAAGCGGGAATACAGATTATAAAGAAACTTGAACCGTTTAAACTCTCTCTTTATCGGAAAACGGATTAGTCTTTTATTATTTCTAGTGTCAAAAATACTTTTTTAGTTAAAAGATAATTCATCTAAAAGAATTGTTAAACAGTATTTACTGGTGAATGTTACTTGGTTGCTACATGGTTAGGTATCTTTATGATTGCACTTCCGTTTATTGCTGCAATTCTAATGTTGCTTGTTTTAAAATGGAAAGCTGACATAACAGGATTCATCATGTGGATAATAATGTTGATTCTTGCTGTAGCGTATTTCAAAACTAACACCGGTGTAGTGTTTTTAGCATCAATTGCTGGTTTCATCAAATCCTATCCTATTGCTCTTATGGTTTGCACAAGTATTTTCATGATTACTTACATGCAGAAAACAGGGGCTTTACAAAGGATAATTGTAGCTTTCAAGACTCTTGGTGGAGAAGGAAAAGAACCTTTTCAAATTATGTTTATCAACATCGGTCTTGGATGTTTTCTTGTTTCAATAGGTGCTACACCTGTTACTATGCTTCCACCAATAATGATCGCTATTGGTTATTCCTCACTTGCGGCAGTTGCTCTTCCAGCAATCGGTTATGATCCCTTAACCACCTTTGCGCTCTTAGCAATCCCAGCAGTTGTTTTTCAAAAGGTTATGGCCGGATTATTTGATTTGACTCCTATATTCCCAACTTTAGCAGAGAGTGGTTACATTTTTTCACTTTTCATGCCAATTGTAACCACAGGCATAGCACTTGGTATGATGTTTATTGCTGGAGGGAAGAAAATGCTCTTCAGAAAAGACTCACTTATTTTCGCCTTCGTTGGTGGGATAACTGCTGGAGGAACTTCTGTTTTAGTTAATGGATTAGCAAAGCGTTTTCAAATTGATGGTTTAGTTCCTCTTACAGGATTATTTGCTGGTTTATTTACTTGTATAGTGATGCTACTATTAGCTAAAATAATGAAAATGAAAATTTTTGATAGGAGCAATCTAACAGAAGAAGATCACAAAATAGAACAATCTATGCCACTTTGGAAAGCATTTATGCCATGGTCAATTCTTGTTGTCTTATGTGGAGTAACCAATTTAATACCGCAAGTGCATGATTTCCTTTTCAATGAACTCTCAATGCAAATACAAATTAGTGGGGCAGATCCAATTTCCTTGCAAGTCTTTTGGAATGCTTGGTTCTGGGTAATTCTCGCTACGGTTCTGTCCATGCCTTTCTTAGGTGTTAAGGGGAAACTCAAAGATACGTTCTCTACATGGGGTAAACGGGCTATTAAACCAGTTTTTGCAGCTGCGATATTCTTCTCAGTTGCATTTGTAATGAATTATTCTGGAGCCACAGGTGAATTTCTTGCAGATGGTTCTTGGGTAATTGCTGAAGATAATAATATGATTAAGGTTTTAGCAGATGCTAGTGAGAGTATTTTTGGTGATTATTACCCCTTAATTGTTCCTTTTGTGGGATTATTAGGTGGTTTTGTTAGTGGGAGTGAAACGTCATCCATTGCTATGTTTACGGAATATCAATACAGAACAGGAATACGTCTTGGATTATCAGATAATAGTATAATTATACTTGGGGCATCAAATGGTATTGGTGGAGGATTAGCGAGTGTTTTAAGCCCCGCAAAAATACAAAATGCAACTGCTGTTATAGACAAGCAAGGAATCGAAGGTGAAGTGATTAAGAAAACAGCTCCAATTGCTCTATTAATGGTGGTTTCGGTTTCACTTATTACCCTTTGCTGGGCAAATCATTATCCAGCATGGAAATGGGTTGTTGTCTTTGCAATTGGTATTGGGGCTGTAGCTGCTTTGTTATTATCGATATTAGGAATCAATAAATTGCGAAATAGAAAAAAAGAACAAGTGCAAGCACCTGAAAAGGAGGAAAAGGAATGAGTTATCTTGAAATCTTAGCTTACATTTCAGTTGGAATAATTACTTTCAGTTGGATTCTTGTTCTTATATTTGATATTAGGAAGAAAATCATTGACAAAAAAGCAGAAAAACCTATCATAGAAGTGAACCTGGAGAGTGAAATTATTTGAATGAAATTGCAACACTTGTCACAACAACTATGGGATTAGCGATCATTTTGTTAGTCTGTATTTTACTATTTGGGTTTATTGTTGCAGATCTATTAAAAAATATCAAATTCAAAAATCTTGGAGAGCCCGGAAAAAAGATTGTTAGTTATTTCAGTAAGAAGGATAAAGAGTTAGATTAGATGAATACCTTTTGGGGGTTCTAGAATGAAAAAGAGAATGCAATCTTTTGCGAAATGGGGTGAATCAAGTACTTTTCAAAGAATAACTTTCATTACCATTATTGTGTCAATCCAAATCCTCTTTGTTATAACAATTCTCTATTATCATTACTTCATAAATCCTAATTCAAGTTACAATAACGATTCTTGGACAGAGTTAACTCTTGATACAGATAGATTACCAAATGGTGATACTCTTGTGACTAGTTCTCCCATAAAGGTGACAGGTGATATTGCTAAGAATCCAAAAACAGCTTCAATTTACTCGGAAATGAATCAATTATATCTTTTGGATCCAAATGGAACTATTAAATGGCGATAGACGGGATTTTCTTTTCCTCATGAAGTTGAGTACATTCAGTATCAAGAGAATTATTACTATTTTATTGCTGATACAAATAATGATTCTGCTAAAATGTTCGATTTCGATTTCAATTTGATTTGGGAGTTCCAACCAGATCTTATTAATTGGACTGAGATTAATCCCGCGTGGGGAGCTGATTCCTATTACAATAATCCAATAGATTATGGGTGGACTCATTTAAACGATGTTGACTTCCTATTTGGTTCAGAACATAATACAACATACGATTCTCTACTCATATCAATTAACAGGTTTGATTTGGTTCTTCTATTGAATTTTACTGCAGAATTTAATGAGCATCTCGTAGGAGATGATTTTGGCTCAGTTGAAAATATTTATTGGTGGTATGGTCCCGGGGAAATAAATCTCCAGCATAATCCAGACATGTTACCCAATGGCAACATTATAATCTGTGACAGCCATGGAGGAAGAGTAATTGAAGTGAATAAAGCCACAAAAGAAATTGTTCATACTATTAGTTCAGCTGGCGGTAAATCGTTTGTTATTGTAAAAGATGCAGATTACAATCCCATAAACGACAACTATCTCATCACTGATTCTGGAAATAACCGCATAGTCATTATTGATAATACTGGAGAGTTACTTTGGGAATGGAAAAAAGATTTAGCAATTCCTTATGAAGCAGATTGGTTAGAAAATGGAAATATTCTGATCTCAGGAGCTACTTCAGGAGTAATACAAGAAATCTCATTTCTTGATGCTAAAGTTGTATTGTCTTATTTTGCAAATTCTGGGAAGGATTTCTATGTTATCACTACTAGAACAGTTTGTATTTTCATACTGATTATTTCAAGTTTAACTTTTACAAATAGATTATTGATTATTTTAAAACTAAGAAAAACTGAAGAAACATTTAGTATATGGCAATGGGTCAGACTAAGCTTGTCTATTATCTTGTTTTTCGCATTTCTTTTCCTAAGTATATTTGCGAGAAGAATTGTATATAGTGTAACTTTTATTGTGCTAGTAACATTACAAAGAAGACGTGGAATAACCTAAAAAAGATAAAAAAAGGAAAAAAAGTAGGATTGAAATAAAATTACCATTTCTCTGTAATTTCTTTCAACCACAATTCTGAGGCAATTTCTGATGCAGCTCGATATGAATCATCATCATTAATTTTGCCTGCCTCAATTCCAGCATAGATTTGCTGAGTGATAGTAAAGATTGTTTTTAGAACAATGTCCATTTGTTTTGGTATATCTTCGCTTGTAAGTAGAGCTTCTAAGTTTTCTAGTATGCCTGTATTGAAATCATTGGCATCTTTAAATCGTTTATCCAATAATGCTGTCAGTGAGTTTTGTGTTAATTCTATAATTTGAACGAAATTCTTTTGTTTATCTCTTGGGAATTGCTTAACAAGTTTCTCAATAGATTCAACTTCGGTAATTTCATAGAGAGGATCAATTGGTGGTCGAGTATCAGTCACAGGTTCGATTGGAGGTTGAGTTTCAGTAATTGGTTTCTCATCAACTGGAGGATAAGCTTCAGTAGCTTGTGCTAAGTAATCCACTGGTTCATCTGGAGTTACTTGTTCTTGTTGGTAGAAATCTGTAGGTTCTGGTGTTAGTTCTACTGTCTCGAATCTCTCGTCTTCGCAATCGTCTACAAGTTCCATGCTATCTGTAAGACCGAAGTGTATTTGAACAAGGATATTTGCTCCTCTAAAAGTATCTTGAGTAATGAGTAAATCTTCTTGTTTCAAAATGTGATCGTAATCATACTCGAAAGCTTTAGTGAATTCAATGATTTTCTCTTTATGAATTGGCTTAATTGAATTTAGCATTAAAACAGCGTCACCATGGTTACCTGGACAGATGAGCACTTTCTTTTCTCCAATATCTACAGTTTGGAGTTTCATCTTGGATTTTTCACCAGTGATTTCCTCTAAGACTCCTCGAATGCCAGCCATAGCTCCACCAAAAAGCATATCTCCTTTCACTTCTTCAGGCTTATTCATCATGTAAACACATGGTAAACCATTGAGAATGTAAGCAACTGTCACAATTTCATTTTTCCATCCAATGTTTACTACTTGTTTTCTAATGGTTATACTAAATAGTATCACAAGTAAGATTACTAATGCGCTACCTGCTGAAACATAAATTATGTTGTTTCCTTGCAAGATCCAAGGAAC
>JABLTI010000214.1 GCA_013166835.1 Promethearchaeati archaeon
GGAATGCCGTGAAGATTACTGACAAGAATTTTATGACAAGTTTTCTCATCAACGTTTTCTTCTAAACGTTCAATTATCTTCTTTGTAATTGCAGGTTTCTTATCAGCAATCGTTCCTAAAGGTGGAAAATCTATGTCAGCAAGTATTTGTTTTCCTTTCTCTTCCCCTACAGCTTCAAATAATTCCCTCGAGAGATTATCTAGAACATCACTACCATCTAATAATTCATACAATGCAATAAGCATCTCTTCGTTCCCTGAGAAATAGCAATATCTAATTAATGCGTAATAATTTTCTTTCTCATTCTTTCCAGAAGTGATTAATTCTTTCGCGAAACTATGAACATCTCCCTCTATTGCTGAATCAATGTTACGTTTTGTGTTTTCTAAGAAACCATTGAATTCTTTTACAATCTCTATCGCTTTTTCTACTATCTCTTTGCTGTATTTTCTTTCTTCACAAAATTTCTCGAATCCTTCAATATCCATTTTTCTGCCTTCTTTTTTTTATGCTCTTTGTTGTATATTTTTATGAGTATATTAGATTTCTCATTAAATTGAGAAAGTTTTCGTATAAATGTAAGAATTTATAGTCATATATATTCTATGATTAGAGATAGGCGAAAATAATCCTTACTTTAGGTTACCTCTCCTATCAGCAAAAGTATTTAGGCAAAAATAAAGAAGTATTCCGTGCTGAAGATGAAAATCGAAGAGAAAACAGTTAAGACGCTTATTCGACAAGGTGGTCCATCCGTTTTTTCCTGGTCTGAAATTTATTTGAATCCTTATCAGGGCTGCTATCACAATTGTATGTACTGTGACGGGAAAAGTGAACATTATCACATGCACGAGGATTTTGGAGACAGAATTTTTGTGAAAGAAAACGCTCCAGCTCTTTTCAAAAAGTACCTCAAGAGCAAGGGATTCCAACCAGTTCACAACAAGGAGCAATCAGCGATCGATGAATTCTTTCCATCCTTAAAGGATATTCCAGATTCGAAAACCACTCCGAAATCAATAATTACTGTTGGTGGAGGTGTTTGTGATGTCTACCAACAGCCAGAGAAAACGGTAAAAATGACTCAAGAGTTATTAGAGATTGTTTATGATTACCAATTTCCTCTTTGGATTCTTACGAAAAATGATCTTGTTTTACGAGATATTGATTTAATTAAGAAGATTAACAAGGAATCATATGCCTGTGTGAATTTCACCATAACATTGCATGATGAGAAAGCTCAGAAGATCTTTGAACCTCGAGCAAGTACTACTCCTGAACGGTTTGAAGCTATTCGCATTCTTCGGAAAGAAGGCATTCATTCTGGTGTTTTTTGTTACCCTTCTCTCCCCTTCATTGGAAATACGGATAAAAATATTCAAGCTATTTATCAAAGTGCAAAGGCTGCCAATGCTGAATTCATTTATGCTAACGGTTTAACTTTAAAACCTGGTCGAAATAAGGATGAATTTATGAGTACACTGAAGCAGCATTATCCTGAAGTTTATCCAAAATATGAGTTGTTGTATGGAAACAATAACAAGTACGGTCAATTAGATATGGAACAAGCACAGAAGCTTGGACTTGTATGGTCACTCCATAGAGGTTACAAATTTGGGTATGAGTTAGGTTTGGATTATACCGCTAAACGATTTGTTCCTGAAGGACGGATTAAAACTAATCTCCTCTTATCAGAATTATTGT
Source organism: Promethearchaeati archaeon (assembly GCA_013166835.1). Lineage (GTDB taxonomy): Archaea > Asgardarchaeota > Heimdallarchaeia > JABLTI01 > JABLTI01 > JABLTI01. Next base: position 1,705 of record JABLTI010000214.1, read on the forward strand.
GGAGAATCGTCTATCTCAAAGGGAGCATCTTATATGACCCCCGGTATGAAGTCAACGCTTTTAATGAAGCAGCAAAACTAGCTGAAAACTCGAAAAGAGATTTTGGGGAATTAAAAGATAATGATTTTTCAGATATTCCCACAAATAATCAAGTTCGAGAAGTAATTAAGGAGTTTGTTAAAACAGGCAAAAGTGATTATCTCGAGACGTTGGAGAAAAAGTCTTATGAGCATCTAGTGGATAAATACTACTCAAAATAATGAATAGAGTAATGCAAAATGAAAATCGCTGAGGATATAACTGGTCTTATAGGGAACACTCCACTCGTCAAACTGCAAAGACTCTTTCCTAAAGGGAATGTCTATGGAAAATGCGAATTCATGAATCCAATGAGTATCAAAGATCGCCCCATTTTTCAGATTTTTCTCGATGCTGAAGCAGAAGGGAAACTTAAACCAGGAGACAATGTAATTGAATGTACCAGCGGAAATACAGGAATTGCTGTTGCTTATATCTCAGCTATAAGAGGATACAAACCTATTCTTATTATGTCTGAAATCCAGAGTTTAGAACGACGACAAATCCTTAGATCACTTGGTGCTGAATTAATCCTTACTCCTAAAGAGTTAGGAACTAAAGGTTCTCGAGAGAAATTACGAGAAATGATTGATGAGAACCCCAATTACTTCTATGTTGGTCAACACACTAATCAATCGAATCCAAAAGCGCATTACCTAACTACCGGACCTGAAATCTGGTCTGATACCGATGGTGAAATAGATATTCTTATTGCTGGATTAGGAACAGGGGGGACTATTTGTGGTGCTGGGAAATATCTGAAGGAAAAGAAATCATCAGTAAAACTAATTGCTGTTGAACCTTTTGAATCACCTTATATTTCAAAAGGGATTTTTCGTCCTCACAAATTAATGGGTACTGCTCCAGGATTTGTTCCTGAGACTTTGAATAAAGAGATCATTGATGAGATTTTTCTTGTAAAACAAGATGATGCTTTTGCTATGTGTCGTGAAATTGCTAAGAAAGAAGGAATGCTTGTTGGTATTAGTTCTGGTGCGACTTGTAAGGCAGCAGAAGACATTTCTTTAAGAGCTGAAAACAAGGACAAAACAATCGCAGTTATTTTAGCTGATTCTGGAGAACGTTATCTCAGTGTAGAAGGATTATATGATTAACGACAAAATCACCATTTTTTGATATAAAATTTATAAAACAGTATTCGATTTACATCTAAGCTACTATATTCAAAATAGTTCTTTGTTAAAGAGGAGATAGCGATGCTAAGCCATTTATCAAAGCAAATTTCATATTTTTTGGTAAAAAAGTGGGTATTGACCTATTCAATTGGTCAA
>JABLTI010000090.1 GCA_013166835.1 Promethearchaeati archaeon
CCTCAATACTTACTGCCAACCAATTTGCTTCAGGTCTACAAGCAAAATACCAATCAGGTTGATTAGAAGCAAAATAATCTGGCAGTTCCGGATGTTTGAGGACGTTTTTCAAAGAAGCATTTTGTTTTATTTGTTCTTTTAAAAAGGCTATTAATTTGTCATAATATGATTGAATATTGGTGATGTACTCTTTTGTAACTGGTTTTCCGTGACCCGGTATCACATGTTCAATATCCATTTCTTCCCAAGAATGAAGTAGATCTATTGTCTTCCAATTCGAGGTGAGTAATTGTGGATAGCATTCAAGTAGATTATCCCCAGCACACATGGTTTTTTCTTGAGGATAGTAAACAAAAGCTGAACCTGCAGTATGATTACCTATTACTTTGAATAAAATTTCATGTTCTCCAGAATTTATTCGAAATTCATCTTTAGCACCTATATTTGGCAAAAATAAATCTGCATTCCTAATGTCATTTGCTAGAACAGGGTCTTCTGCAGCATATTGTTCCACATACTCAAGTAGTTCTTTGGGACTCAAATATCCTTTGAGAGCTTTCTTAAGTGAAGCTAAGCCTTTCTTTGATACGACTATATCAACATCTTTGAAAACCTTCATTGCTAGAATATGGTCCCAGTGTGTATGTGTTAGAATTAGGTGGCTTGTTTTTCTTTGAAATTTCTTTTCCATATCTTTTCTAAATTTCTCAGCGACTTCCAAATAAACTCCACAATCAACAAAAACCAGCTTGTCAGGTAATGCTAAACAAGACATTACTATTGTTTGAGCAGCATTATTTATTTTTGATTTTTTACGATTTGTAGCATTAGCAGCTACAATATTTTTAGTTACTTCAAAATACGACATATTTGGATTACTGATTTTGAATTAATAAGATATTACTTTACTTAGGGTTTTTTAGTTCCTTATAACGATAACAATCAATTGTATGATCATTAACCATACCAACAGCTTGCATAAAAGCATAAACGATGGTTGGTCCCACAAATCTGAAACCTCTTTTTTTCAAATCCTTACTGATTTTCTCAGAAAGTTCAGTTTTCGCTGGGAGTTCCCTCAAGATTTTCCATTTATTTTGAATTGGTTTGTTATCAACAAAACTCCAAATGAATTTGCTGAAAGTACCGAATTCCTTTCGCACTTCAATAAATGCTTGTGCATTTGTAACTGCAGAACGGACCTTCAATTTGTTTCTAATAATACCAGAGTTTTGTAATAATTCAGTAATTTTTTCTTCATTGTATTTTGCTATTTTCTCATAGTCAAAATTATCAAATGCTTCTCGATAATTCTCTCTTCTTTGGAGAATTGTTATCCAACTTAAACCTGCTTGAGCCCCTTCCAAGATTAGGAATTCAAAGAGTATTTTGTCATCATAGACTGGAACACCCCATTCCTTATCATGATAATCGATTGAGATTTGATAGTTTAATCCCCATTCACATCTTTTAACCATAGGAATTCACCTCTTAGTAATAAAAACTCGAATAGAAACTGAGTAGCTTAAATATCACTTTTGGTTTCTTCTTGATAAACATATTCGATAAATGGCAAGTATTTATTCATATCTCTTTCTTGATCAATATTCATCTTCTTCAAGTCATGCAATACACGATACTTTTCTTTGGAGACCACATCTCCCATGCCATGTTCTTTCGCTAAATCATTAATTTTCTCCAATTTTCTTTTTGTAATAACCCAGACTAGAAATTGACTAAGATACTTTAAAGTTAATTGTCCTCCAGGACCATTTAATATTGTATCAAAACCATGATTTGCCCAAGGTAGATCAAGAAGAACGCTATCTAGTTTAAGCTTCTGTAATTTTTTGAAAAGCATCATTGATTGATCAGGTGCCACAAGTTTATCTTTACCACCTGTAACTAGAAAAACTGGAGGTATTGAATCTCTATATTTCTTAGTAACATATGTTATAGGAGAAAACAACTCATAGAGATATTGTAATTCCTCTGGAGTATCCTCTGTTCCGTGATAAACTAATGCTTGTAAAAGATTTTGTATACCATAGAAATTATAGAGTTTGCTGAAGTCAGTTACTGGATAAAAAGCAATAACTCCCGCTATTTTATACTGCTGTATGGACCCATCAGTTTCATCTATTTCATGAAATTGACCTAGGCAACTAAAGGTCGTGAGTAAAGCAAGGTGTCCACCTGCAGATCTACCAAATAGGAATAGTTCATTAGGGTCGCCATTATATAGATGAGCGTTTTTTTTAGTGTAAATAATAGATGATCGAACATCAGCGACCATATCACAGATAAGCAAGTCTTCTTTTATGGATGCTTTATTTTTAGTGAGATATTTCAATGGAGCAAGACGATAATCCACACTAAAAATCACATAGCCATAATTGGCCAACATTTTACAGATTTTCTCACATTTCGGACGATCTTTTGATCCAATTAGAAACCCACCACCATGGATAAAAACAATTGTTGGAAATATTCCTTCCCTATTTGGATAGTAAATATTAAGTTTTAATTCTTGTTTATCTACTGTCTTGTATATTTTCCCTTTTACTGAGGACACTCTTTTTGAGAGTGCTCTTGTTCTTACTCCTGTAAAATAGTGAGTAAGTCTAAATCTAACATCTTTTGAGAATCTCGAACTAATAAAGGGATCAACATAATGGAGATAATCCTCTCCTAATCCTTGCATTATAGATCTTTGTAGTTGCCAATTTGATTTTCTTAAACGAATGAATGGTATGAAAAGCCTCAAAAAAGTGACAGCATTCAAGATACTGCTTGTAATTAAGAATATATTGTTCATTGTTTGCTGGGGTAACATCCAGTTATTTGTCAACATAATAATTGATGCTGGTATCATTAGAAGTGGCAAACATGAAATCCACAAACCAATTTCAGTTAACCATAGTCCTATAATTGTAGCAGATATCAAGACAAATAGGACGAAAAGCAACAATGCTATAACTAGAAATGTTATTGCTATGATATCCATTTTTTGAATCCCATTAAGACTTCTTATTATTATCTAGTGTGAAACAAAATAATAGGGTTAACACTAGTCTTGAAATTCTAAGTTTAATCTTTTATTTCTTTTTGATGATCTCTTGTCGAAACCTGTTTCTGCATTGAACTAGTTATATCATCTTTAGTTTTTCCTTTTCTGAGGTTTCGAATTATGTTTAATTTTTCCATTGCTAAAACCTCTCCTAATCCATGTTTTATCGCAATTACCTCTATTTCTTTGAGACGACTTCTGGTTATGGTCCAAGCCAAGAATTGTGACAAGTATTGAAACACTAATTGCCCACCAGGTCCATTTATTACAGCATCAAACGCATGATTTGCCCAAGGAAATTCTAGAAGAACACTCGTTAACCCGAGTTTCTGTAATTCCTCATTTAATTCCTCTGATTGATACACATCAAATATTCTATCTTTTGAACCTGCTGCAAGAAATACTGGAGGTATCCTCTCTAAATTCTCTTCAGTAACATAGCTGATTGGTGAAAAGATTTCATACAAATTTCTGGATTCCTCAATTGTTGTTCCAGTACTCCGATAGAGTGATTGCTTGAATACAGGTGAACCTTCGTCCTCATAAAACTCGTTTAATTCTACTAAATCAGTTGCAGGGTAAAAGGCAATAACTCCTGAAATATCGAAATCGTGTATTGAGCATTCTATGCCTTCCATGTCAAAGAATTTGTCCTCACAACTAAAAGCTGTGAGTAAAGCTAAATGAGCTCCAGCTGATCGACCAAATAAAAATAATGAGTTGGTGTCTCCTTTGTATTTTAATGCATTCTTAGTTACATACAAGATTGATGCTCGAACATCTGAAACCATTTCACGTATGGTTGGATTATCATGAGGAATTTCTTGAAAAGTGGCTAAATTAGGAATTGGAGCTAATCGATAATCGATATTGAAAACTACGAAGCCCATATATGCAAGTCTTTTTAATATTCTTAACTCGAGAAATCGATCTTTCGATCCTCTCATCCACCCTCCTCCATGTATATAGATAATTATTGGATATTTTCCTTCTTTCTTCGGGGAATAGACATTTAATTTTAAAGTTTCATTTTCTACTTCCTTGTATGTTACATCATCAACAGTTGTAACACATTCTTCAAGTCTCTTATAGTGAATGCCTGAAAAATAATGGGAAAGTCTAAATCGTACTTTTTTAACGACACTTGACTTCAAGGCAGGATCAATATAAGTAAGATAATCATCTCCGAAACTCCTTCTCATTGCTTTTCTTAATCTTCGATTTGTTATATTCACCCTGTAAAATGGAGCCATTAAACGGAAATAAGAGATTAGATTCAGTAGAGCACCTACAAGTAAAAGAAAGAAATCTATTCTTGGATATTCAACAGAGGAGAGAATTAGAAATGGGATTGAAGCGATTATAAATGCTAAAGGTATCCAAGAAAACCATAATCCTAATTCTGATAAAAATAACCCCACAAATGTAAATGAGATTATTACAAATAATGTGAGAAGAATTGATGCTACTACTAGAAATGAAATTGATAATGCGAGCATTTTTCTTAGTTCCTCATTCTTTACAATTGTGAGAAGATTACACTATTCAATATAAAAATTTCTCAAGCATGAAAGAGTTTAAAGGATGTTTGATGAAACATAACTAAAGGAATCCAAGAACTACGAGAAAGTGAAGAAATGAAAAGTTTGGTTATTTATTATTCAAAAACTGGTAATACAAAACTCATAGCAGAATCAATTGCTTCAGAAGTTAATGCTGATTTATTTGAAATTCAACGAGAAAAGGATATCAAATCATCTGGTGGTTTTATGCTCTATTTTCGAGGTGGGTTTGAATCCATGACAAAGAAGAATATTAGATTGGAAAAAACCGACATAGATTTCAGCAAATATGATCTTATCTTTCTTGGTACACCAGTTTGGGCTTGGAGACTCAATCCTGTTGTTCGCTCATTCTTAAAGAAAGTCAAAATCGAAAATAAAAAAGTTGGACTGTTCGCTTGCTGTGCGGGTAGTGCAGAGGGAGTACTAACAGATATGGGTGATATTCTAAAGAAAAATACTATTCTTGGTGTGTCAGAGTACGTTGAACCTCTAAAGAAGAACACTGAAGCGCTTGTAAAAGAATCTAAAAAATGGGCAAAAGAGATTCATCAAAAAGCTGGAAAATGAGGAAATTATTTCCTTTCTGAGTAAATCCTCTGTTTTTTCCATTTTTTATAAGATATCTAATTTACTCTAGTATCCACCAATCGTTCTAATTTCCTGTAATAATGCATTGATATTTACAGGTTTTTGCATCACATTTAAACCACGACTGATTACAGCTTTTCTATCAAGAATTGGATCTCCGCTTATCATGAGAATATCTGTAGAGGAATTATAATCAAGAATCTCTTGAGAAACTTCAAGACCATTTTTCTTTGGCATTCTAAAATCAAGGATTATTAGATCGGGTTTTTCTTCGAGTTTACGATATAACTGTATTGCTTCCGCTCCATCAGCAGCAACGCATATAACTTGATATCCTTTTTGACTAAGAACCTGCTCATACAATTGTCTAATTAGTGGATCATCTTCAACGATCATTATTTTCAAATTCTTAGTTTTTTCATCCATTTTCTGATCAACTTCACTATCATTTCTTTGAAATTGGTTGAACCCAACACCTCGACATAGGTTGTAGATTAATTCAACCTATATCACCTATAGATAACTTATCATATTTAACCTTCGCAAATTCTATAGATGCTACGAGAGTTGCAAAAAGTTAATTTTAACAATTCTAAACGCAATTTTCTAGTCTTTTAACCTTACGCTTGTTGCACTATTTTTTTTGACTCAGAAATCTCCAAAACCTGCGGAAGGATTTACTAGAAAAAAATTTGAAATTTCAGAACTGGATGAGGAAATCTATTACCGCTTGGTAAAACGCATCAGGATTCTCGATCATCATAGCATGGGCAGCTTCTGGTATGAAACACATAGGAAATTCGGTTGCTAGTTTGCTTTCTGAAGTATATTTTCCTTTATTGGTTTCTCCATATATTGCTAATACGGGGACAGATAACTGCACTAATTTTTTCAAAATATTCCCCACTGTAGAAAGATTGTATAAATCTTGAGAGGATTTGTAGGTGGTTAGAGGACCAGCTTTTTTGAAAGACTTCACATACTCCTCACTACTTGGATACTGCTTCAATTTTTGTACTATATCTTGAAAAGCTTTTGTTTTCCATTCTTCAAGTGAATGCTCAGTAGCGATAGTTTTAGAAAAGAAACAATCACCTTCATCCAAGTTTCCCTCAGCATACACAATACCAGCTACATTGTTCCCAAGCATCTGCGCTAAGGAAATTGCTATTGGTCCACCCATTGAATGAGCGATAATTACGACTTCGGATTTCATAGAAAGGATTTGTAGCAAGTTGTATAGGACTTTTGCTTGGTCATCCATAGTATATGAGAATTTTTTTGGTGTTGAGGAATCTCCATGACCTACGAGATCAGCAAAAATAATGTCATAAGAAGTTAACTCCTCGTAATTAAGAATTGAAAGAAAATCTTCTTTTGATGAACCTAGACCATGAATCAAAACAATTGTAATATCTTTACTCCCTAATGAATAATAGTAGGAAACAGAGAGGTCTTTACTAATCGTTTTCTCATAGATAGGTAAATTACCATGTTCAATATTAGACATTTCAAATCAGCTTCTCACAAATTAAGATGGATTTAATCAATGAAAGATTATTGTTGTTCTGTTTTTCTGTCTATAGTGTTTATTGATAGTCTAATAAATCTCACAATCTTGATTGATAATCTTTTCTCTTCAGACAGAATTGGATTTTCAAAATAAAAAAACACAAAAAATAAAGAAAAATGAAAAAAAGAGAAATATGACCATATTTCTCTAATTAATTGTGACCGATTTTTTTGAGATTAACTTATCAACCATTTTTTGTCCCAATCACCTACATAGGAAATAGATAGACCATGTGGTCCTCCATAAACTGCAGGTAAAGGACTTGCTTCTTGATAATGAATTGTAATCCCGTTATTATTTGCATCTCTTAATACCTTATAGATTTCATCTGCAATGGTTTTATTTTTGGTATGCCATAAGAAAACATCACTTGTTTTAGCATGTTGTATAACTTTCTTAGCATAATTTTTCAGTTGAATCAGTAATTTCCTTTTAGTAAGAACACCTAATCCTTCCATTACTCCATTATCAACATACAAAACGGGATTCATATTTAGTGCAGAAGCCATTAATTTCTTGGCTTTACCAATACGACCTCCTAAGTATAGATAATGGAGATTTTGGAAAACAAAAATCGTTCTCACTTGTGAGTTTAGTTCATTTAGTCTAGCAATTATTTCTTCTTTGCTTTTCCCTTGTGCAGCTAATTTCGCAGCCAATAAAACTTGCACTCCTATTCCTGACATAATTTGATTGGAATCATAAACTATTATGTCCTTCTCTGGATATTGATTCATAAGTATCCGTTTTGCACTTTCGATGGTTCCGGATTGTTTGCTTGAAAGGAGGATAGCTAAAATTGAGTCTGATTTATCTAAAGCTTCATCGAAGGCTTTCATAAAATGACCTGGAGATGGAACTGATGTATGGGGCAAATCATCTTTACCGCATTTTGCAAGTCGTGCATAGAATTCATCTCGAGTAATCGTTGTATTCTCATTTCCAAATGTGTAGTAGATGTCTTCTCCAAAAATAATCCTATAAGGTACGATAGTCAAATTATATTTCTTAATGATCTCATTTTTGAGATCACTTCCACCATCTGTGAGTATAGTTACCTTACTCATTCTTATCACTGTAATAGTTGTTATAGATATTCGAATCGCTAATCGATTCTATAGGTAGTAATTATGCTTAATTGGAAAGACCAACTATAAAAAGATAATTTGATGAATTAGCAATTGAGTAAGAAAAAATGAGAACAAGCTATCCATCAAGATTGATTTCTTCATCAAATCTTTCAGCGAGTTTTTTGTCGATTTCATCTTGGGCTTTTTTAGCTTTATAAGCAGCATATTCAATATCTTCAACCATTCGATCAAAAATTGGTTTGAAAGAATCTTTTAGGCATTGAAATTCTCCACTTGGATTAAAGGTAGCTACTTTTTCTTTTTCTTCATTGAAAACATGAAAGAGTGTTTTTACTCGAGCATCTTCAGAGGATTCATCAATCCCTTCGGGAATTTGCTCCTCTAGAGAATAGCTTTTGTCACAGAATTTTTCAAAAGCCATAGGTATTCTAACAGCTATTCCTAAATGAATATAGTAGTCTACGTTATCACTCATTAGTATCCCTCAATTCAAGTTTGATTGTCTACTATTTATATGTTGTCGGATGATCAAAATGTGATATTTTCTAGGATATTCTTATTTCTTTATCAGATAGCGATATCTAAAACATTCTTTTAATCCTACTTTCTTGTAGAGAGCTATTGCAGCTTGATTATCTCCTTGCACACACAAATAAGTACTATGAATTGAATGTTCTTTTCCCCAGTCCACCATTTTAGCAATTAAAGAACCAGCAATTCCTTGACGACGAACAACAGGATTTACCAGCATATCAAAAATTCCTAAATTTCCTTGTTCTAGAACTGCCATACCAATTCCGATAATTTCTTTGTCTTGTTTAACAGAAAAGAAGCTTTTGGGTTGGAGTATTCTACTTATGATTGCTTTCTGTCCATCAATTCGTTCTTGTGTTGCTCTTCCAGAAGCTAACATTGAGTTAAACCATTCATTCTTTGTTTCGGAGGTATTTTGATAGGAATAATTTTGATTGATTGGAATATCTGGTATATCTTTAATTTTTGCAGTCATCACGAGGGTTTCATCTATTATTTTATAGCCATTTTCGAGAAGTGTCTCGAGAAGATTCTGTGGTTCAAAATAATCTGGGAGTTGAAAAATAACAGGTAATTCATTCTTAGCATAAATAGCTTCTATAACTTGAATGTCTTTTAGAAGTTTCTCCCCATAATAAATCAAAGGCATAACACTATTAGCTCTTTTCGTTACACCCTCAGAAATTCTCGCTACCCAACCATTTAACAAATAACAAAACTTTGCTGGCCAAGCGTTTGTCGATAATTCTTGGTAAAATCTTATTAATTGTTTATTTGACATAATTGATAGATGGTTTTTCTTTATTATAAAATGAACGTCTAAGCTGAAGAAATAGTTAAGCAGGTAAAATCTCTCTTATTCCGGATTTTCTACATCTACATGAACACTAAAAATACCACCTGACCACTGAGCATAGATACCTCGATTGTCAAAGGTTTTATAGCAAAAAATTTGATAGGTAATAAATACGTCTGGAATTGGGATATAAGTAAAGGTTCGAGATATTCCTGAATAAATCACTGTTTCTGAGGAACCATTCACAATAAACAATTTGTAATACCAACCAGGCAGGTAATTCTTTGGTTGAGACCAACTGAAAGTTATTTTACGTAAACCATCACTTAATCCTCTGAATCGCCTACACATAAGTGGTTGGAAATAGTATGGACTATCAAATTTATCAGTTGGATCGGTAAAAAAAACATGTATTTCATCATAATCCAAGTACCCATCAGAATCTGTGTCTTCTCTTGTAGGGTTAGTCATCCAACCATCTGTTCCTGGATGAATCTCTTCTTGATCTGTAATGAAATCATTATCAGTATCATTGCTTGTATAATCACAATTGTATTGTTGTTCTGTTACAGCATCTAATGTATCATTATCAAAATCCAAATTTTGAACATACTGCCAGAAATAAAATAAGAAACCAGCTGTTAATTTAATGGCTTGTCCTACAAGGTAAGAAGCAATATCTAGCCACAGCAGATAATCATAACCTGTACTTTCAATGATAGAATGATAAGGATGAGCTAATAGTGCTGCTTGATGAATCCAAGCTTTAGTGTTAATATTTCCTTCCCAATCCATGGGAGGAGAATAAGTTCCATTTTGTGGTTTTGGGATATTTCCATAAACAAATTGTATATTGCAGAAAGACTCATAGTCGATATGATATCCAAAAGGATCATTGCTTGCGTGATGGGGAACAGTAACATCTTGTAGGAGATGGATTGCATAACCTAAGTAATAATAAGCTCGAGTTTTGTTAAGATGGTATCCATTGATACCCAGATAACAATTCACTGCCATTTCAAAGTATTCTTGAGCATGATAAGGAGCCCCAATGTTTCCATATAACCCAGTCAAAGATTCAGGATTCCAGTAGTGTTCCCTCTTCACAAATAGAACAGAATCATAATCTTCTTGTGCTCTATTCAGAACATCTCTATAATCAGTAGGCAAAGCCACAATCTCACTTCTGAGCAAATAAAATGGATGGGTATCATTTGTACTATCAGACCCCAATAAATTTAGAGCTTCCCAAATTAATATATCGTGAAATCCACCACTAGGATATGCAGAAGGATATGAGTAGCTTATTTTGTTTGACTTGAGAAATAATGGAACACTAAGTAGACTTATGATGATAAAGCACTGCAGGATCCTTTTCTTAAACATAGAATGTGACTCCAATTAAGATATCTCTTTTGATTTTAATTGGGTTGTGATTAGTATTATAATTAGCAGCTGCTTAAAATGTAAATCACATCATTCCTCTATTAGGAAATCAATGTTGAATTCTTCTAGAACTTTGTTTCCACGGGGGATTCTACCGGATTGTTTCCCTTGAATCAAACCATATAAATAACTATCTAGACTATCAACATCTTTTAGCAATCATACGATAACTTAGTTCCAACAAGACATGGTTTTATTATGTCACTTTTAATATGAGATCTCAAACGATCTATTGTGTTTTGTCCTGAACAGTGATTGAAGTAAAGTTTGGGTGAACTATATTTATTCATGAGTTTCCCTGCTACAAAATCAACTTCTTCTTCTGAGAAGCGAAACATATGTGTGCCACCAATAATC
>JABLTI010000215.1 GCA_013166835.1 Promethearchaeati archaeon
AGCTGAATAATCCATCTTAAAAAGCTCACCTATTTCAACTAAGGAAAGTGATGTGAACCGCTTAATGAGATAGATGGCCAAAGAGCGATTCAGAATTAGAATATTATCACTTGAATCAAGTTATGTCAAAAGTTGAGACCTGACCCCTGTATTTTGACCTATTTATTGATTCCTAACTTTTTTTAATAGGGGGAGCGGTCGGTTTCTTATAAGGCAAAGGAATATACTGAACTGAGGGACGTTTTCCCGGATTTTGAGGATACAGGTCCATCAATTCATATATTTCCTTGGGCATTTCACTGCTCACGCACAATCCCAGCTCTTTCGCTTCTTCAAAAGTAATAGGATAATCATGGGTCCATCGCCCTTCTGTCAAAGTTTGGGCAAGCTTTTTTGCCTTCTCCTTGCTGCACTTATTTTCAACAAGCAGTTTCTCAACAAATACCCTAACCTGCCGAATTGCTTTTCCGGCAATATCAGCTAGAATCATGGTTTCATCATCTATCTTGTTCTTGTCCTTATCTTTTAATACTTTTAAAATTGAGACTGCCGGGTATTGTCCCAATTGGGGGTCTACCGGCCCTAAAACTGCATTTTCATCCATAATAATTTCATCTGCTGCCATTGACACCATGGTACCTCCACTCATAGCATAATGAGGAACAAAGACAGTTACTTTGGCTTTGTGACGAATTAAGGCCAGAGAAATCTGCTCGGCAGCCAAAACCAGCCCACCCGGTGTATGTAAAATAATATCAATCGGCATATCCGGATCGGTCAATCTGATTGCCCGCAGCACAGCTTCGGAATCTTCAATATTGATGTATCTTATTAAAGGAATGCCCAAAATGCTCATGGTTTCCTGACGATGAATCAAGGCAATAATTCTTGATTTTCTCCCTTTTTCAATGCGATTAATTAAAGAAATTCGCGATGTTTCCAAATTCTTTTGCCTTAACCAGGGAGTTAATAAAGAAAAAACAAAAAAAAGCCAAAAAAACATACTTAAATATTGCATCTGAAACCTCCCGTTGTCCTGATATTTCATTAATTATCATTTAATGTTTGAGACGATTCTTTTAATTTATTCCATTATAACGAAAGACTTTACCGAGTGCAATTTTAAATTTGAATCTGAATCTAATGAACAAATAAAAAAGAGACACCTGGTTCTGCGTAAACAAAAAAACTAGGTATCTCTTCATATTTCGGTCAAATTACTGGGGTCAAATCTTTATTCTTGACAAATTCATTTCATTCTATTAAATAAATCCTTCAAGTTAATGTTATTAAAAATCTTCTCCATCAATCTTTTTCTTCCCACACTAACAGTATCCGTAATCAAGCTCTTTTCTAAAAAGTTAGAAAAAGTTACCGAATTATACAGCTATCCCCTGTCACATAACCTAGGCTTTGTTATATTGCAAGATCTGACCCCATTTACTCCACTAAATTTCAATTTACTTGCTAACTTTTTTAAAATCACCCAACTTAAAACATCAACCACAGTAAGGCGGTCGGCTTGATTGCGTTGTTAGGTGGCAATAGAAGTCACCATTATTTAATCTTATCCCCAGATAATTCAATCCCCTCAACCAAAAGATTAAAACCTATCACCTGATTAGCCTCATCGAATTTAAAAATAAGCTTTACATCCTCTTCTTTCATAAAGAATTCATTTTCAGTTTCCGCAAAAAGTTCTGTCCAATTTTTTCCATCTTCGGAAGCAAATAAGGAATTATTTTCTAACTGGATAATGAGACGTCGGTTTTCCAGAAAACTATATTCACCAACAAATTTTTGCAATTTTTCGATAGTCAGTTTTATGGCCACAGGTTCCGGAGGAGGTGTCCGATCTCGATTTGGATCAAAGTGGGGATATCCCAACCAATCGAATGGAGAATCTATATCACCTATAATTCCTTTGGCCAGTTGTCTGGCCATACTTTCCAAATTGTCACTGTTACCCATCAACACCAGACCAATTCCTTTATCAATATAGAGAACTGTGTAATTTTGAGCACCAAAATCATGTCCGGTGTGAAACACTGCGTGTCCGAATTTTGATTCAAAATAACCCCAGCCCAAAGCCCATGATAAATTTTTAGATTCATTTTCATTGGTATCGTTCCAAGCATCAGGTCCAAACATTCGCTTAGATTTGATGCTTATTTGTGGCATGAACATCTCATTCACAGTTACCTGCTGTTTTCCTCGAGCTTGAAGTAAACCTTGAAGAAATCGAGCATAATCACCCGCTGTGGTTTGCATAGAACCAGCTGCATCGGCTTCCAATCGTCGTTCTATTTCTTTGGGGCGTTCATATTTGTCGTGAGGAAAAGTGTAATTTTCTTCAAATTTATCTTGCCAGATATAGCTTGTATGATACATGTTGAATGGATTGAAGATTCTTTTCTGTGCTAATTCTTGCAATCCTTCGCCTGTAATTTTCTCAATGACCATTTGCAGTAGGTGGATGCCCTCTCCAGAATAGGAAAATCGACTTCCAGGCTCGAAGAGAAGTTTTATTTTCCCATCATCTGTCAAAAAACGCCAGTTCGGGAAACCCGTCGAATGGCTTAACACCATTCTAGCAGTGATTAAATTTACTCGGTCATCACCTGATAAGTCAGTATACTTCGAGTAATCAGCAAGGGGTTTTTCCAAATAGTCTTTTAATGGTCTATCCAGATCGATTAAACCGTCCTTATTCAATAGCATAACAAGATAAGCAAATATGGTTTTGCTAAAAGATGCGGCATTAAATATTGTATTTTCATCATTCGTTAAACTACTGTCTTTTTTTCTAAATCCAAAACCTTTTTCATAAACAAGTACCGAGTCATTAATGACAGCGCAAGATAGTCCTGGTATCCCGCCTGTCTCAATAATTTTTAAGATTGATTCTTCTACTTGAACTATACTATTAGTACTATTGTCTAGTGTCGACAAGCTAAGAGAATTGGTCTCTGATGCTTGGCAATTGAATAACACAAAAATAAAGAATATACAAATAAGGCATGATGATTTCATCCATATAACCCCCATTTCTAACT
>JABLTI010000216.1 GCA_013166835.1 Promethearchaeati archaeon
ATCAAAGACTAAACCATTTTTAATTATGATTCCATTAGCTCTTTTCTTTTGGGTGCTGATTTTTCTTCACCTCCAGGAGAAGTTTTTAATTTTACTTCAAAAAACCAGTCGCGAGAACGAACAGGCTTCAATAATTTCTCTTCCATGTTCTTCCAGACCTGACTACTCGAACCTTCTTCACTGTGTTTTATAAAAGTCCGGTTTATTTTTATAGCCCATTTTGTTGGACATGCAAACAAACAAGCACCACAAAACAAGCAATCTTCTTCAACTACTTCCACTTTTGGAGTTTTTTTCCAAGGTTTATCTTTTGGAGCAATAGGTAAAGACAAGCAGTCCACAGGACACACAGCAATACAAGTTGAACAGCCACCCGGACAGCGTTTACTATCTATTTTAATTTCTCCTTCAAGATATTTAAGGGCAGTACCACCAGTACTTTTACGTTCAACTCGTTCTCCTTCTAGATAAGGAAGAGATATACCTCGCTTAATTTTCTCAGCAGGTTTATTATTGATCATTAACGTTAAAGCGTCAAAAGGACAAATATAAGCACATAACCCACAAAAAATACATTTGTGATAATTAATTCTAATTGGTGGTGCTGTCACACTTTTTCTTATGGAAGCTCCTATCGGACCACGTTCAATTGCATCTCGAGGACAAATAGTCCAACAGATATTGCAACCTGTGCATTTATCTATATCTAAAATTAAGGAGGTAGTTGAGTGTCCTTCCTTCCTTTCAGTGACTACCTGATTAGTCTTTCTAGATACAGTTGAAACTCTAGTCATTTTGAAACGCCAATTTGTTTAATTTCAGATTATAATTATGTTTTTGACTTTTCCTTGCTTGTATCTTCGTATTCAGTTAAGGGAATAAATGTAATATCGATACAATCTTCAGGACAAACAATCATACAAGTTCCGCAACCATCACATCGAAAGGGATTGATAACCACAGCCACACCATTTTTTATAGCAATAACTCGAGCATCTTCTCCTGTATCCAAGTCTTTTCGCTGTTCTAGTTCAGCATTGACAGGACAAGTAGTTGTACAATTATTGCAGCCATTGCATTTTGCAATGTCAATGGTTATGCGATATGTTATTCTTTCATGTGGTCGCAAAATTCACACTCACTTTTGTTAGATTTACTTTTCACTCATATATATTGTTATTTAGTTCATTAAAAACAGGAATTTCTAATAAATTATTAAGTAAAATATCTTAGACGAATTTCAACCTCTAAAAGTGGATTTATATAGGACTACTATACTCGCTAAAGTTAATTCGGCGATTCCTATGTTTAAGCCTAGAAGGTACTTGAAACCGCGAGTTGAGAAAGCGGAAAAAGAACTAAGACATACTTTAGATGAGGCAACCCTTCTAGTTGAAGCTCTAGTTTTACAACAATCAGGATCAAATCCAGATAGATTCAGAACCTTTGACATTAAAAAAGTGAGTATTGATAGATTGAATGATGTTTTATTTACTCTCAAATCCTACATAAAAGGCAGACTACATTTCATTGATGATTTAATTGATGATATTCGAGAAGATAATTTATCTAGAATAAAAGATCATAATGATTTCGCTAAGGTAGTTATTCATTCCATGCAGCTGAATCTCATTTCTGATAATAGTAATATCTCTCTCTTTTTAGCTCCGTATGTTGATTCTTGGGACATGTTAACAGCAGGGGTTCAAGTAATAATACTTAATCATGTTATAAACAGTATTAATACTGAAATTCAAAGAGCAACTTTAGCAGGAAAATTATCTAAGCAGTTTTAACTTAAAACAAATAATAAATAGCAATTGTTAAAACTGATAAAAATAGAAGATTGAATGGTAACTGATATGATGGTCAACAACTTCCTTATGAGGGGGACTTTTCTTATTACTTCTTTTACACAATTCGTTTTCGTTTTGATAATGCTGTAGAAAGCAAGATTACTCAGACTATGTATGGTTTGATTAGCAATGATAAACGATGGAAAATATTTTATTCCATCCTTCTTTTTTTTTCTTTATATTAATTGAAAAATTGTTTTCGGTCTTCCCTATTTCTCTAAACCTTATGTACAACCTGATTACTTTTGCTTGCTAAATGATCCACACAAACAAAAAGAAATTTACTTATGCTCTATCTCAAAAGAAGATGAGAAAAAGTTGTATCTCGCAGGAATTGAAAATCTTGCTTTAACACTGATCGATTCAAATTTTAAACTAGTAGGAACTGAATATAGTATTTGGAGTTTTATTTTCAAGGATTTGATAGAATCTGGTTGGGAACAACTCTTCGTTGAAACAACCTTCCCAGAATCAAAGGAATCTAATCATAGAAGTGTTTTGAAAAAGGATAATTTCTTATTGATTTATACGACAGATAAATACACTTTATCTTGAAAAAATAGACACAAAAAAAAGAAAAAAATAGACCATTTCATTATGGTCCAAAGAAACTATGCATAGCATTAAACGAAGCTAAGGCACCATGTCTTACATATTTTTGAAGAAATGAAGAACTTATACGCTCAATGATTTGAGAAGAATGCTGCTCTTCGCGTTTCTTAGAGCAATTCCCAGACAACTTGAGCATGTTGCCTAGCGACTCTACATTATATCAAAAATTTTCAAATATAAACCTTTACTAATTCAAAACAAATGAATAAAAAATAACTAGAAAGAGTAAACAGTTTGAAGGTTGGAAAATGGAAAGGAAAAAACGTGATGAGAGTTTGGATGTATTCTGGACGAGAATAATGAGTTGGGATGGATTTATTGCTGCGATAGACGATATTGAGGATTTAACGGAGCAAGAGAAAGATCAAGCAAAGGAAGCTTATCGATTTTTGAGTAAAGAATTGAATCATGAATTCATAAAAGAACTTAGAAAAAAAAACCACCCATTCCTTCAAGAATTGTCAAATCAAATTGCACCAATGAAAAGATGGGTGATAAAATTCGCTCAATTTGTGAAAAGTATAAATTCATCCCCTAAATTTAAAAAACTAAAAAGTAATCTAGTGTCAAAATACTACCACACTCTCTCAGAAATCAAAATTATGATGAGATTTCATGATGGGGACTTTATTACGGAAATCTATCCTGATGTATTAATTGAAGGGAAACGAAAAGAGGCTGATATCAAAATAATAGATTTAGAAACAGGTCAAGAATTAATTGTGGAAGTCTCTCAACTAGAATCAAGTAAAAAGGAAGGAATAGTTGCTAAAATCTGGGGGAGAATCAGAGAAACAGTTCGAACAATTAATTCGAATTTATCAGTTTCAGTTATAGTTCATAATAAAATAGATGATGGTTATTTGGACGGGATGCTTGAAAAGATACGAAAAATTATTCTAGTAGTTGCAAACACAAAATCATTTCAATCATATAGTGAAGAGCATTTAATTGATGTGGGTATTTCTTATTCTAATGATGATGAAGATTATCTTCAATGGTGTGGAGAGAAAAATACTAGTCCAAATCAATTCGGTGAAGATTTTATTAGTATAGACGAGATTACCCGATTAGAAATTAAGATGAGCAGAGAAATTAGGGAGCAATTACCTCAAGATCAACCCTGCGTTTTAGTGATTTATAGTAATGTTATTTTTGGTATGTATGATTCTTATCAACAGTACTTAACAGCTCTTGAGCAGTTAATATACAAGTACCAGAACTTAGTAGCATTAGTTTTAGCTTCAGATTGGACTTCTTTTGGTGAAAGTGAATTAAGAACTTATAATGATAATTATTTCATCATTGATAATGAGCATATATTAGGAGGATGGAGATATTTTATTTGGAATAAAAATAGTAAATTCAGACTACCCGATAACGTGATTAAGAAACTCTTAGAGAGTTTTACAATTCGAAAATAGAAAAGTATCTGATTGTAGATTATTATAGGGTTAATAGAGTGAGGGGAGCTTTCATAAATCGATTAAAGTGAGTGGGTAGGGAAACTTTTCCTGCTCAGTTACATATAACGAAAAAATGTAAAGTCTACACAGAAAGCTAGAATTAGAACAAGGAATTGACAAAAAGTTTTTCAGCGAAAAAATAAAACACAAGATTAATCCATTATTTGCACAAAACGTCTTCTAATCTTAGTTATGAGTGCAGGTGATAAATAATACAAGACCAAAGATGTAATACAACAAATCGCAAGAATTAAGACAAAATTGCGTATATTTATGAAAGAGTTATCTCGAGCATTCAGTGGATTTGTACCATCCTTTACTTCTTGCCCATCCCCAACGCCATCCTCATCAGTATCAAATAAAGTTGGATTCGTGCCAATGAGTACTTCTTCTCCATCAAGTAATCTATCATCGTCGCTGTCTTGGTCGAAAGGCGAGGTTCCATACACAAATAATTCGTCATAATCATTCAGATCGTCTGCGTCTGTATCATTACTCACAGGGGATGTTTTAAAGACTAAAATTTCTTGGTAATCAGATAAACCATCCAAATCAGTATCATTCATTCGAGGATTAGAGGAAAACTGATACTCTGTGAGGTTTGGAACATTATCATCATCAGCATCACCCGAGGAATCATCCACTAAAGGGTTAAGGTCATAAAGAACTTCCCAACCATCATTCATACCATCTTGGTCGGTGTCCCTTTCCAAAGGATTAGTGCCAAGAGAGATTTCATCTCCATCATCCAGTTCATCACCATCAGAATCAATCTCTGTAGGATTAGTTCCATAAATATGAACTTCATCACCATCATTTATACCGTCTCCATCTGTGTCAGGATTCAACAAATCTGAAAAATAAATC
>JABLTI010000217.1 GCA_013166835.1 Promethearchaeati archaeon
TTTTATAAAAAAGGTTGGAGTTTCATTCTAGCATTAGGTAAAGGCCCGTAGTGTAGCGGCCAATCATCCAAGTCCTTGGAATTTGGGACAGAGGTTCGAATCCTCTCGGGCCTACCATTTAATATTTTTTAGCGATTTATAGTTGATGAATATGCCAGTTAGAATCTTCGTTGCCGGTGATTTACACATTCCCTCTCGAGCAACAATGATTCATCCTAAATTTCTTGATATTTTGAAAAGTGAAAAATGGGATTACATAGTCATTACTGGTGACATAACTATACCAGACGTTTTAAAACGTTATATCCAACATGTCAAAGATCCAACAAATCTTGTTGTTTGCAGAGGAAACATGGATCAGATACTTTTACCTGAGAAACCAGTTTTTGAAATTAACAAAATTAGATTAGGTGTTTTTCATGGCACTGGTATTTATCCAAGAGGGGATGTTACCCAATTGAAACAAGTTGCAGACGAAATGAATGTTGATATTTTGTTCACAGGTCATTCTCATCTGATGTTAATTCATAGTGATAAGGAGCATCTCATCCTTAATCCCGGAACTTCTAGTGGAGCTTCTGGTGGCTCTTCATGGGCTGTAGATATTGGAATTATTGTTCTAACTATTTTCCCAGAAATGAAAATTAGTATTGATTCATACTTGTTATCAAAAAGAGGAAAACTAGTACATAAGAATGAAATTATAATGATGAACAAATTTATTTAAAAAGATAGAACAACGGTCCTATCTTTCTAATTTAATCTTCCTCAGTATAGAACTCACAATCAATGATAAGGCTATAGAACCAATAATTATTACCTCGACAAATTGTATTCCTATTTCAATAGTTGCTGTGGGTGATGTTAAAGGTGGTGGGGATGTTGGTGATTCTTCTCCAACGAAAAATGTATAAAGCTCTGATGTGACTTTGTTGTTTGATAAATCCCAGACTTGCACGAAATATCTGTATAAATTCTCAGCAGATGGGTCATAACTTAGGTATATATCAGCATTGAATGTAACGCCCCCAGGTGAATATTGTGTCATAGGAGTCATTAAAGCTACATCATCATCTTTCCAATAATAGAGTTGAACGATTAAATAATCTGTTAGGTCATAATTATCTCTTACTCCTATAGTTATGGGAACACTTTCTGTGTCACTCGGAACACCATTAGGATAGATATTTCCTATATCTACCATACCAAGAATCTCTGGTGGATCGATATCATCAAAGAATGTTGTTTGATTCAAATTTATCGGGTCATCATATTTTGGATCAAATTTTATGATAATTTCTTGCCATCCAAGAGGCATGAAATATTCATTATATAGAAGTACATAAGACCATTGACCTGTAAACTGATTAACTATTGGGTAATCAATATATCCTGTTTCAGGAGTATATTCCCAAGTAACGTTAACAGTAAGATTATAGTTTACATAATCATCATAGACTATCCCTCCAATTAACAATGACTTTGTAACTAAACCAGGAATTACATCAAATGTCATTGTTGGGATTTCATTTTCCGTTGAAATTCGATAATCATAATTAGCAAACTCAAAATATTCTATTGTTTCACCATCGATTTTTCCAATGAAAAAATCAAAATTGCTTAATCCAAAATCGAATATTATATCATCTGTTTGACCAGTGTCTAGTGCTCTCTTGAATTCTAAGGTATAATGATTTTCTTTTGTGTTATTCCAATCTGATGCAACTAATACATCTGTTTGGCTCCCAGTTGGAGTATTTGGGAAATAAGCATCAATACATGTGGTCTCTGGGATTACCTCCCAATCCACTATCGGAATTTGTTCATTATCATATATGGGTTTTACATTGCCTTCAAAATCGGTTCCATTAGTATTCATCACAAATGGAAGTTCCCCACTATCAGCGGTATAATTTCCTTCATTTTCATAAACGTAAGGATCAATTGTAATGTTCGAGGAAGTCCATACCCAGTAGTCGTTTTCAGGTCCTATATGAAATCCAATTTTAATTTGATCATCTTTCCCACCGATGAATTCCCACTGAGCATCATCAGCATCTATCATACCTGTTTTGTTCCATTTGCCAACTTCATTATCTAACGTTGAATCTTCCCATTGAACTGCAATGTAAACGAAATTTTCATCAAACGCCAAAGAAATCTCCAGATCATCAAATTCTTCCTTTGGGATCCCATCCCAATCAGTTAGATTCCCATCCAAAGAAATTGAATTACTAAATGAACTCAAATTAATTGCCCAAATACCGTTGACACCAAGTGGTCCACTATTGGGAGTTAATAATTGATCAAGATTATTTGGAATACTTTTGATGTTTGTTTCATTAATTTGTATGCCTGAATTACTAATAATAAAAGGAAAAACAAGTGATGTTGAAAACAAAATTAATAGTAAAATCTTATTACGCAAACTCTCACCCAATTTAAGTTAGTACATTATAATTGCTGATTTATAAAAAGAATGTATCGATTTTTTCTGGATATTTCTCACAGTAAAAACATAATTTTATGCCAAAAATCATCCCCAGAAGATTTTTATGGTAAATTTATTCTTAATTTAAAACTAGTGCAAGGTTGATGTAATATCTCAGTACAGCTGTGAATATTCACTGTATTAAAAGAGGTCTTTCCTCCATACTAATGTAGTAGCAAATTAGATGGAGATTGCTGAGGTGAACAGTTTAATGAAGAACTTAGAAATGGAGCTAGAAAATATATCAGGTCCTTCTGATGTGAGTTCGGATCTAGGACAATTCATGGGAATAAACGATGATGTGCTAGGTGTAGGTATTTACAGCTTATTTGGAAATTCCTTATTTACAAGCTCCAAAAATGAAGATGGTGATGTAGGTCTCACAGCTTTTAAATCCCTTCTTTGTATGGTTGGGAACCAAATAGATTTCATTTTACCTCCAGAAAAGAATGTACAATTCATAGCTCCCGAAGACATCTTGGTAGGTGTTACAAAAATTAGCCCGGACAAAATATTCGCTGTTGTATTG
>JABLTI010000091.1 GCA_013166835.1 Promethearchaeati archaeon
GGTGCTCCAACTGACACTCGAGGAATAACTGCTGAAGGAAGGGAATTAATTCTAGAAGCAAATAAATTAGGGGTTATTGTGGATGTCTCTCATTTATCAGATAAAAGCTTCTGGGATGTCCTTGAGGTATCAAAGAAACCAATAATAGCTTCTCATTCATGTTGTAGAGCAATTTCACCCCATGTTCGAAACCTAACAGATGAAATGCTAAAAGCTCTGGCAGACAACGGTGGAGTAATGGGAATCAATTTTGCCAATGCCTTTCTAAGAGAAGACTGTGGTCGTGAAGCAGATACGCCTTATACTAAAATAATTGATCATATTGATCACGTTGTTAATTTGGTTGGTCCTGATTATGTTGGTTTTGGTAGTGATTTTGATGGAACAGGAGTTCCTGACGAAGTCAAAGATGTCACAGGCTTTAACAAATTAGTAAAGGAATTGGAAAGAAGAAAGTATTCAGAAGAAGATATCAATAAAATCTGTCATGGAAATTTTCAAAGAATATTCAAAAAAGTTTGGAAATAATGGCAGATTATTTCTGATCCTTAGGTAATTGAATAATAACTGTTGTTCCTTTACCTTCTTCACTCTCTAACGTGAGTTCGCCACCATGTGCTTGGACAATTTTCAATATAATTAGCATACCAAAAGAAGAATATCTCATAGTTGTCCAAGATTCAATGATTTCTTCCTTCTTATCTTTAGGAATCCCTTTGCCATCATCCTTCACTATTATCTTATAGAAATTCTTGTAATCTTTCGCACTAATTTCTACTTTGTAAGCTTCAGCATGTTTATAGACATTCATTAGTAAATTCTCAAGGACTTGACGCAGCTTTATTGGATCACCAGTGATTTTTGGTAGTTTACCAACCTCAATTTTCAAGTTAGGTTCAAGTGATGTTATTTTCTCTGAAATTTCATTTACCATTGTGTTCAAGTTGACAACCTTGAAATCACCTAAGAGTTCACCTTTCTTTGCTAATAAAAGCAAATCTTCAATGAAAGCAGACATCTCCTCTATGCTATCCCCAATTCTATCACTATATTCGGAATCTGTCATTGAATTGTAAAGAGAGATTACTTGCATTTTACCTCTCAAGTCATGGGCAATTGTAGATGCAAAAGACTCTAATTCATCCCTTTGTTTAAACAATTCTTCTTGTTGTTCTCTCATCTGTTCTTCTGTTTGAATTCTCTCAGAAATGTCAGTTATTACTGCAAAACTTCCTCTATAGTTCCCTTCTGAGTCAAAAACAGGTTGAGGTGAAATAATCGTAGGTATTAAGGTTTTGTCTTTCTTTACCCAACTGATTTCATATGATTCCAATTCTCCATTTCCTCTTTTTATTGAATGTTCCGCATAGAAATGTCTGTTTTCCTCATCAAGAAATTCACTGACTTTATGTCCAATCATTTCTTCTTCATCGTAACCAAGCATAAGACATAACTTTCTATTAACATAGGTGAAAACACCGATCTCATTATCCACAGCTAAACCATCATTCATGGTTTCAATTAATGTTCTGAATCGCTCCTCGCTATCAAGTAATTCTTCTTCTGCTAGCTTTCTTAATAATGCAACAGAAGCTTGCTGGGCAAAGGCTTCAACAAGTTGTGGATTTTCAATTTCATGTCCTTCTTGCATAATTAGAAGAACATTACCTAACAATCTGCTTTTACGCATAAAAGCAACAGAATAAATTTTATCTGTTTTCAATAATCTTCGCAAAGGTTTTACTGCTTGTTTTGGAAATTCTCCATCTGTTAGTTCAGCGAGATCTACTTCTACTTCTGAAATGCCAGTTTTAGTTAATTTCTTTCTAGTTTTTTCCTTTACCTTAAATGTCATACCTACTGGATTTCTTCCAAGAAAATTAAGAACATTACCAATTCTCCTGCCTAAACCCAAAACTGCTCGAACATGATAGTCTATTGTAGATTCATTAAATGAGGTTACAACTGTTATTGCCTTGCCAGCAAGTTCCCTCATTCTTTCCGCAATATATTGATATATATCTAACTCTGAAGAAAAACCAATAAAATCTGTTGCTGTTTGTGATAAGAATGTTAAATTATCAACATATTCTTGCTCTTCTTCTTTAGCCATTCTCTTCTCTGTTATATCTTGGAATGTCGCTACGCATGAACCAAGAATTGTTTGAAAAACTCTAACTTCATATGAACCTGTGATTTTGTCATCAGTATAATCAACATTCTCAGAGTTCCAAGTTCCACCTTTCAAAGCTATCTGTTTATAGATTTTAGGGAGTTCTGTATCTGCTGATGAAGGAAATGCTTCCTCAATTGTTTTACCAATTAAATCACTATGTTTAATCTTTAATATTTCATCAGCAGATGGATTTCCACCTTGGAAAATGAGTTGTCCATTTTGATTCATACTATAAATATGGATACCTAATGGGGATGAGTAAATTATCTGTCTATACCTTTCTTCACTATTCATTAATTCAT
Source organism: Promethearchaeati archaeon (assembly GCA_013166835.1). GTDB lineage: Archaea > Asgardarchaeota > Heimdallarchaeia > JABLTI01 > JABLTI01 > JABLTI01. The sequence continues at coordinate 2,479 of JABLTI010000091.1, forward strand.
CTTGAGTTTGGTTTCTTAAAATAGCTACAGAAGCTTGACTTGCAAAAGCTTCGATTAGATTTCTGTTCTTCAGTTCATGACCTTTCTTTACTAGAATTAAAAGCCCACCAACAATTTGTGTGCCTTTATTAAACGTAGTAGTATAAACCTTATCAATCTTCAAAAGACTGTAGATTGCTTTACATGCTTTCTTTGAAATAGATCCAACGGAGAGTTCACTCAAATCCTCTTCAACTAGAGTTAATTTGCCAAAAGGAGTTTTTTTCATAAATTCAATATTCAATTTAGCTTCAACTTTGTATGGATCTTTGCCAACTAGTTTTGCAATTGCTTTGTAATGATCTTTAATTCCCAGTAACGATTTAATATTAAATATTTCTTTTTCTTGATCAAATGAAGCAGTTATAATATAAGCATCACCTGCTAAATCTTTTACTTGTTCAGCAATATATTGATAGATATCTTTAGAAAATGTTCGTCCTACAAAATGCATTGCTGAATTCGAGAGAAATAGTAAATCGTTTATTCTTTTTAATCGTACCTCTTCCATTAATTTGCGGGAAGTTATATCTCGAATAACTCCTTGAACAAATTTCTTACCTCCAATTTTAATTAGTGATGCTGATAATTCGCCAAACATTTTTTCTCCGTTTTTCTTTATCATATAAACTTCTGCTTCAACGGAATTTGTTTTTTCGATTTGCTCAAATGCTGCTTTAGCTATCTCTTGCCCTTCTAATGATGTAAAATCAAGAAGATTCATATTTAGAATTTCTTCCTTGGAATAACCAAAAATTTCCGTAGTTCTTACATTTACATTAAGAATATTTCCTTGTAAATCATGGAGAAAAACTGCATCATTTGATTTATGAAAGAGATTACTATATTGTTCTGCGATTTCTCTTAATTCTTGTTCAGTTTTCTTTTCTTCAGTAATATCTCTAATTACTGTAATTGTTCGGACAACACCCCCATTCTCAATAACTGGGATTTTTCTAACTTCTGTTATTATTGGATGGTTATTTAATACATTAGTTTCTATAGATGAAAGTGGTCTACAGGTACTCATTACTTGTTGATATTCCTCCCTAACATTTTCACTTAGAAATGGAAAGGCATCGAATATTTTCTTACCTATTATATCTGTTTTAACATTTAGCTCTTCTAACCATTTTGTTAAGGCATTGTTTATAAGCACAATTTCTAAGTTCTCATCTACTACATGTAAAGGAACACCTAAAGAATTTATAGTAGATTCATATTGTTTCTCAGATGCAAGAATTGTTGCTTCTGCATTAACTTGATTTGTAATGTCTACACCTGAGCTTAAAACACCTACAACACGGTTATTATTATCTTTAATGACATTTGATTTCCAGGAGATAATTCTCTCTTTGCCATCTTTTGTGATTATTGGATTTTCATAATTTATAGCTGGATCTATTCCTCCAAGTATAATATCAGTGAATCTTTGTTTTACTTCGTTTTTCAATCTATTTGGAACAAAATCTTCTATCCAATCTTTTCCAACTATATCACACTCTTCCAATCCTAAAATCTGGCAACCTCTCTTATTGATCATTTGAATTTTAGCAGTAGGATCTAAAACATTGATTATAACATCCACAACATCTAGATATGTTTGTGTTCTATTTTGTTCTTCCAATAGTTCGATATTAGTCTGTTGTTGCAAGTTAAATAATCTGGCATTCTGAATAGCAACAGCAGCTACATTTGCTAGAGCTGATAACAAATCAATATCTTGTTTTGAATAGGCGTTAACGTCATAACTTTGTACCTCAATAACTCCAATTGTATCTCCACCAATTTTCATTGGAACGTAAATAGCTGATTTTGTATATTCGCCTTCATGATGAGTTTTCTTATTAGTAACAGGGTCTTGTTTTACTATCCTGCGCAAATCTGGAAGATAAAGATGATCTCCAGTAGTTATGACCTTGCTTTGAATTTCACTCTCTTTATGATTTAAAGGTAAAGCTGGAAAAATAGTAATATCTAAAGCCTTTCCTTCAATAAGAGCGAATCCTGGAGAAATAGTTTGTTTTTCTTTTTCGTAGAATGAAACTACGAATGTATCTGCATCCATTATTGTATAAATATATTGGAAAATTGTCTTGTAAATTTTATTTAAATCACGGGTCTCTCCAAGAGTAAGAGCAAGCTTATTAATGGAAATCTGTTGATCAAGGAGGTGTCTTCGTAATTTGTCAGCTTGTTTTTTCTCATATAATTTATCTATGAGATTATCAAGTTCATGGAATTGACTTGTTTTTTCCCCGCCTTTTTGTAGATAAAAATCAGCCCCAAGATTCAAAGCTTGAATTGCTACTTCTTCTCTTCCCTTTCCTGTAAAAATAATGAAAGGTATTTCATTACCTGCATCTCTAACAACAGAAAGAAACTCTAAACCATTCATAATAGGCATTTGATAATCAGAGATAATAACATCAAATTCATCTTCTTTAATCATCTCAAGTGCTTTAACCGCAGAATCAACTGTAATGATATTGAATTTTTCATTCATTTTTTCTAGATAGATTTTAGAAACTTCGAGCAAAGTTTCCTCATCGTCTACAAGCAATATTTTAATCTCCGGCACGATAAAACACCGTTTCGAGAATAATGTTCTCTTTCTGATTTCACTTTTCCAAATAATTTTTGAGATTATATCATTTTTTCTTAATGCAATCTCATGTACATCTAATCAAAAATAAAAAAGGAATATCAATAAGTCTTCTATAGCGGCAAAAGATTTCATTAAATTTAACTATATTCTACTCCTTAAGTTGATCTTCCCATTTTCTTACAAGAGTTACTTTCTTGTTTTCGTAATCAATGTATTTGTGTTCATTTAACCAATTCACAGATTCTCGTATTACTTTTTTACCATCTGTGTATTTTGGTGCCCAATCAAGATCTTTCTTGATTTTTGAAATATCCAGAATCCTAGTATTGCCATATCGCATAACTCGATACCGTGTCAAAGTTGGTTTTCCAATACCCTTCCTTTTTGCAGATATTTCCTTAAACCATGCATATATCATGACAACCCAACGTGGATAATTAGGAATCTTAAAATCAGATTTTATAGCTTCTTTATGTACAAACCAATAATCCTTTTGTGAAATATCAAAACTTTTGATATTATAGGCATTGCCATTTGCTTCTTCTCGAATACCAATTGATATAATTGCTCGAGCAGCATCTCTAACATCAACTCCAGAGTAAAAGTTCTTGCCATGTCCAACCATTTTCACTTCTTCATCAAAAAAGGCTTGAACAACTCGAGGTGTTGTTAATGTATCACTTGGACCAAGTATCATTGGTAATCTAGCAACAGTGACTGGAAGATTGTGTTTCTTCTGATAATTCCAAGCAATTTGTTCAGAAACTTGTTTTGATTTATGATAATCATTTGTGGGATTAAACGGTTGATCCTCTTTCATAGGTTTAGGTTTAACCTTATAACCATAAACTCCCCAAGTACTAACAAAGACAAATTTTTTCGCCGTCTTTTCTTTAGTATATGCATCCAATAGCGCTTCAGTTCCCTCTACGTTTACCTTTTGCAACATTTCCGGAGAGACTTGATCTAATACGACAGCACCTAGATGAAAAACAAGTGATTTACCTTTTACTGCATTCTTTAAAGACTCATGATCAGTTAAATCTCCGATAACCAATCCCACATCTAGTTTCTTCAAATCATCAATGTTACTATTTTCTCGAACTAGAACAAAAATATCTTTCTTATCTATTCCCCATTCTTCTTTATTTTCAACTAGTTCTTTTACTAGATTCCCCCCAACAAAACCAGAGCCGCCTGTTATTAGAATTGCCATCTACAATTTTCACCATTATCTCATGTTTGTGTAAGTCTTAGAGCAAGAGTTTTTAAAAATTTCCAGAAATAAAGCTATCTGGAGAAGTTATAAGAATAAGAAAAATCAAATATTCTCGTCAGTTAAATACTTATATAAAAGAACACGAAATATAGTTAGGATAATAATTAATTGTTACATTTGTTGGCATGGAGGAAAAAGTTGTGTCTCAAAATGAAATTACCCCTGCGAGATTTGGTCTGCCAGTATTGGATGCTGCTCTTGGAGGAGGAGTGCCTAGAGGATCAGTAATTTTGCTTGAAGATGAAATCGGTGTAGAAGCTGATCTTGTGGCTTTACACTTTCTAACAGAAGGGTTGCGTGGGGGAGAAACTGGCTATGTTCTGAGCACAGAGCATCCCTACAAATATTATGTCGATAATTTACGAACCCTAGGTGTGAATGCTGAAATTCTTCTTGAAACAGAAAGAATGGTCTTTATTGATGCATTTACTAATCCTTATGGTTATTCAGATATGCGATCAGAATTCAAGAATGTAGTAAATAACCTTACTCAACCTCGAGTAATAAGTGAATCAATTAGAAGAGCATTATTGCATACTCAAACTCAGAATATTCCCTGTAGAGGTCTTATAGACAGTGCTTCTGCAATTTTACTTGCAAGTGAGAATGTGAGAACTGCTTTGTCTTTCGTACAGAATCGAATTGCTTCAAACAAGGATGATGGGACTGTAACAATTATGACATTGCATCGTGATATTCACTTTGATCATGATTTACGAGCTCTTGAGCATTTAGTGGATGGAGTAATTAGCATTACACTTGGTGATGATACTTATAGTACAGTTAAAATCGTAAAAATGAGAGGTTCTCACACCTATAGTAAGAAACCAATGGCAATGACTGTATCTGCTGGACAATTATCGATCATGGAAATGCAATAAAAGAAATATGTTTGGGAATTTATTCCCACTTTTATATTTTTTAAAAAAATAGCAGTATTACTTTTTTGAGACTAATTTGACTTTACACTAACTAATCAAGTAATATTTGCCAAACATAACCTACTTTTGTTAGTTGACCAATTATCCATCCATGTTCTTGAAGTTTTTTTAGGGCTCGATAAACACTGTCCGCAGAAGCACATGTGATACATTCTTGTTCATACTCAGGTGTTAAAGCAAGTTCAACAACACGTTTTGTTGGTATATGATTCTCTCTTGTTAAAATTGTGTAGACACAGATGAGACGTTTATCCTCAACTGTTTCATAGAGTTTTGCCAAATTTTCTTGCAATATATTTGGTTCTGTAGTATACGATCCGTTTGGATTCACCAATGTTGACATCTCGAATTTAAATTATTCAGTAATCAATAATTGCCATCGATAGCCACCTTTTCCCAATGAGGATTTGACATAACCAAGCTTTTCCAATTTTTTAATAGCTCGTAGAAATGCATCGCCTGAAACACATCCTGTGCAAATTGCTTCGAATTCCGGAGTAACTGCATAATCTAGAATTCTTTTAGATGAAATATTGTTCTCTTTCTTTAGGATTTGATAGATGCAGTTTGCGTCTTCACCGAGTACGACGTTCTCTGTCATTTTTTCTAGGTACCTGCCTTTTAAATTAAAAATATTTTAATCGTTTAAACCAAGTTTAGATTCTTACATTTAAATCCATCTGTAAGCATCAGAATATCACTGGTAAAAACAAGTATGACTGTTTTCCTTTAATAATTTAATCTAAAGAAGAATTCATATAGTCATGAAAAAGAATGAGTTTGTGAATTATATTTGTGGTATTTTGGAATATTATACGCTGTAGGAAACATGATTCTCTCTGGTATAGCAGCTGTAATTTATAAATCACAAACCGACAAAATAAAACCTATTGCAATGGTTTTGATTCAAACATTAACTTCTGCAATTTCCTTTCTGATTCTTACTGCAATTATGGGTGATTTTCTGGAAATGTTTCGCATTCCATGGATGGCTTTTCTCCCTCTATTATCCGCTGCAATTATGGGAATAATAATAGGAAATTTCATGTATCTAACTAGTTTACAATACGTAGGATTAACAATTACATATCCAATAGCTATGACTTATCCCCTCCTAACATATATTTATGAAATCATTATTTTTGATGCTATATTTGATTGGTTGAAATTTTTAGGTATAATATTAATAATAGGCGGAGTTGTGATGATTTCATTCTCACAAGTAAACGATGATACTCCTGAAAATAATGTGTTGCCAAACACAAAATCAATTTCTGGTATAGATGACTCAAGTGAATCTATTCTATTAAATTCAAAAACTGAACAATCCGAACCAAAAATTTTGGAAGAAACAGAGAAATCAGAAAAAGCTCGTAGAAAGTTCTCGCAATTACTTGCAAACAAAAAATTCTTTGGTATCTTTCTTGCTTTATTGGCAACAGTAACTTGGGCAACAGGGACCACTCTAATTAAAGTTGGATTAGATAGGACAGATATTGACATCATTCCAATCAGTGGTGCTCGAATGACTTTGTTGTTACCAATAACATTTACACTGTTTCTAGCTACTAAGAAAAAAACAAATCATTACAAGTTTTCTTGGAAAGCAGTTTCATTTGTAATTTTAGGAGCACTCTTAGGTTTGTTTGCATCCAATATTTTCTATCTGAAATCAATAGAAATTTTAGATGGAACTTCTATTCCTGCTGCAATCGCAGCTTCTGGACCTCTGATTACGATACCTTTGTCTATATTATTCTTGAAAGAAAAAGTAGATTGGAAGATCTTACTTGGAACAACATTAACTATTGGGGGTATTGTTCTAGTAATTTTAAATATCTCGGAATTCTTTATCTGATATGAATCTATTAATCACTATAAATGAGTAAGTTTGCAATGACCAATATAGAACAAGCTCGTAAAATTGCTGAAGAAAAGCAAGATGAAATTATTCCTCAGGAAAACTTTGCCACTAGCCTTTCAAATGAAATCATAGCTCACTCCCAAAAAGATGATATGGAAAAGATGGAGTTACTTCTTACAGAATTAAAGGATCTTCTTGTTAAATTCCCGAAATCAAAACATATTCAGAAAACTTATGGAAGTACCCTTCTGAATATCCTTCCTGTGTTTTTTGCTCATGCAACACAAACAGATGTTAAAAATAAAATCAATTCCCTAAGAGAATTAGCTATACAATATGAAAGTATAACCTTAATTGAAATATTGGCTATGATTTTAGTAAATGCTATTTATGATTTTAGCTTGATTAATAAATCAGGATCAATACAAGAATTTTCATTAGAATTATCTGATCTTAGCAGAATATATCCAAAGAATGATACGATTCAAATTGCTGGTGCTAAAGGAATGGTGAATTCCACTATGTACTTTGTTCAGAATAATGATTTACAAGCTGCAAAGAAACATTATCGAATTCTACAAAGAATTTTGCAATCTAATCCTGATAAAGAAATGGTTGATTCCTTTCAATTAATACAATTAGGAAAATATTTCGAAGATAAATAATACTCTTCTTTTGAAAAACCCAATTATTACTCCAAAACAACCATTTGAAATCCAAGGGTAAATATTACTAGATTAATTGAAACTCTTGTTCTCGCACCATTTGAGGAATAAACCTCTATAGGTCCAGTACCGGTATTAATAGTTATTCTGAAATCATCACCTGAAGTGGTAATTGGATCACCATTTACAGGAAAACCAAATAAAGTTGGATTAACCTCAACATCAGTTTTGTTAATTATTAAGTGATACGAACCAGAACTCAATCCTACCAAAGAATCAACTGCATTGAAATTTACAGCGATTATAGAAACATCGATTTCTCCACCTACACCTGTATCTCTTATTAGTAGTTGTAATCTATACCAAAGTTCAAGCTGATATGTTTCTGAATCTGTTCGTTCTAAAACCAGAGTTGCAGGATCAATTGAGCCATCTTGAGTTACTGCTGGTGGGAAGAATGGTCCACCTTTAATGTACTCTTGAGAGTTTTCAGGCATGATTCCAATTTCGCTTGGAATAGACAACCGAGCTATTCCATATTCTAATCCTGGAATTGGTAGAAACATTGCCCCATCAATAAAGGCTCGAAAATTGAGCCCCATAGAACTAAATCCTAATGATCCATCAAATGCATCAACAGGTAGTAATCTAGCTGAACCTAATCCATCGTAAAACATGGATTGAACGGCTTCATCAACTTTAGTTAAGAACAAGGTGGAAGCATATATTGAAGCATTTGTTCTTCCACGATCTATTGTTGGAATTAAATATGAATAAGTTAATGCTACTGAAGTAATCATTATACTGACAATTAATAACGTAGAAATAATATTAGAAACACCGGATTTATTCCTTCTAATTTTCTTCAATAACATTAAATCACCGACAACAATAATATGAGTGGTTCTATCTATTTATTTTATTTTCTAGGTTAAAATCTTTCTGTATGGGAGAAAGAAAAATTATTAGCAGAAAAAGA